>CAZBTE010000253.1:0-3845 GCA_964494665.1 uncultured Limnobacter sp. | reverse complement strand
CGGGCGATTCGCCGCAGGCGCAGGAGTCGGCGGATGCGCTGGATGCCGATGCCGTCGATCGCGTGCTCGGACAGTGGCGCGAGCGCGCGCACGAACGCGATCGGTCGTCGCTGGTCGTGATCGATACGCCGACGCTGATGGCGGCCGGCCGGATCGGCGGCACGCCGCCGGCGAGGGGCGTGCAGCCGGTGCCGCCCGGCGACGACGCCGGGCGCGACCGCGCCATCGATCCGGCGATGCTCGTCGTGCGGCCCTGGCACGTCGCGATCTCCGCGCCCGCGATCACCACCAGCTTCAGCGCGATCGTGTCGGCGCTGCCCGGCGCCGCCGACGGCGAGCCGGCCGCCATGCTCGACGCGGCCGAGCGTCCCGACCACGACCAGCAACCGGGTGCCGCCGACGCCGCGCCCGAAGCCGTCGACGCCGCGCTCGACCCCGCCGACGCCGCGGCTTCGATCCGTTTCCGTTTCCCCGCCGGTGCGCAGGCCGGCGTCTGCCTGCACGGCATCCTCGAACAAGCACGCTTCGACATGCCCTTCGAGCGCCGCCTCGTGGCGGAGCGGCTGATGCGCACCGGCTACCGGCGCATCGATCCGGAACCCGTCACTGCCTGGCTCGAACAGGTCGTCGCGGCGCCGCTGCCCGCCCCTCAGGGCGAGGCGATCCGGCTGCGCGACGTGCCGGCGAGGCGCCAGGTGCGCGAACTCGATTTCCTGCTGGCGGGCCACGACGTTTCCGATCGTGCGGTGGTCGACGCTGTGGCGGCCGAGGGAGGCCTGGATGCCGCCGTCGGCAGCGCACGCTGGAGCGGTTTCCTGCGCGGCTTCATCGATCTCGTGTTCGAGCACGGGGGGCGCTACTACCTGCTCGACTGGAAGAGCAACCACCTCGGCGGAACCGCCGCCGACTACATGGAAGCACCGATGGCTGCCGCGATGCGCGCGCATGGCTATGCGCTGCAGGCGAGCCTGTATACGCTCGCGCTGCATCGCTGGCTGCGTCGTCGCCTGCCCGGCTACGACTACGAGCGACACTTCGGCGGCGTGTTCTACGTGTTCGTGCGCGGTGCCGGGCTCGATGCGCCAGCCGCCGCGCAGACCGGGATCCACGCCAGCCGGCCCAGCGCACGGCTGGTTGCGACCCTCGATCTCCTGTTCGGTGCCGATGGCCACGGAGGGCGGGGATGAGGCGCGCGTTCGAGCCGGGCGAGCGCATCGCCGGGGAATTCGGTCGCGCGATGCAGGCGCTGCACCGGCGGCTTGGCGGACGAGCGGATGAGGCCGGCCTGCTCGGCGACTGGGCCACGCAGGCGTGGCGCGCGGCCGATGCCGGACACGTGTGCGTGGACGTGCCCGATCCCGATGTGCGCGCGGTGCTGGCGGCCAGTCCACTGGTCGGCCCCGGCGAACGGGTGCGACCGCTCGTGCTCGATCACGGCGCGCTCTACCTGCATCGCCTGTGGAGCGCCGAGGTGTCGCTTGCGCGTAACGTGCGCGCGCTCGACGTTCGGGCGCCGCTGGCCGACGACGCTGCGCTCGCCGCCGCCATCGCGCGCGTCTTCGATTCCGGCGACGCCGCCGACGCGCAGCAGCGCGCTCTGGCGTGTGCGCTCGGGCGACGGCTCACCGTCCTGACCGGCGGTCCGGGGACCGGCAAGACGACGACGCTGGCGCGCCTGCTGGTGGTGTTCGCCCGCCTCGTGCCCGCGGCGCGGATCGTGTTCGCAGCGCCCACCGGCAAGGCGGCGGCGCGCCTGGCCCAGTCGCTGTCGGCGCAGTTGTCCGTGCTCGATCCGTCCGGCGCGCTGCGCGCGTGCCTGCCGACAGCGGGGCTGACGGTGCATCGCCTGCTCGGTGCGCGCGTCGACACGCGCCGCGCCGCCTCGCTGCCGCTGCTCGATCACGACCTCGTGATCGTCGACGAAGCATCCATGCTCGACATCGAGCTTGCGGCGCGCCTGTTCGAGTCGATCGCGCCGACGTCGAGGCTGGTGCTGGCTGGCGATCGCGACCAGCTCGCCTCGGTGGAAGCCGGCGCGGTGTTCGCCGATCTGTGCAGCGCGTCGCTCGGCGGCGTGGTCGTGCTCGGGCGCAACTACCGCCAGCAGGATGCGCCCGACATCGGCGCCTTCGCAGCGAGCGTGCGCGAAGCGGCGGCAGCGACTTCGACGGCAGCGACTCCGGCAACCGGCGCAACCGGTCCCGCAGCCGCGACCGCAGGCCCGTCGGGCGCCACGCCGGGAATCGAATGGCCGCCGTCGATCGCGCTCGCCGACCCCGTGCCGGCGGCGATCGTCGACCACGCGCTGGAGGCCTGGCGCGATGCGCTCGCCGCCGTTGCGCGCGGTGCCGCACCTGGCGAGGTGCTCGCAGCGCTCGACCGGCACCGCGTGCTGGTGGCGATGCGCCAGGGACGCGTGGGTACCGAGGCGCTCAACGACGCCATCGCGCTGCACGTGCGACGCCGCTGTGCCGCCGGCTCTGCAGCCACCTGGTACCCGGGCCGCCTGGTGATGGTCACGCGCAACGAGCCGGGCCTGGGACTGTTCAATGGCGACGTCGGCGTGTGCCTGCCGCACCCGCAACGCGAGGCCGATGGCGACCTCGTCGTCGCTTTCGAGAGCGGCGACGGCGTGCGCCTGTTTCCGGTGCTGCAGATGCCGGCCTGCGAGGACGCCTGGGCAATGACCGTGCACAAGGCGCAGGGTTCGGAGTTCGAATCGGTGGCGCTGGTGCCTGCGCCCGTCGGGCATTCGCTGAACACGCGCGAACTGGCCTACACCGGCATCACGCGTGCGCGCAGCCGGCTCGCGATCTGGGGTTCGCGCGAGGCGATCGAGGAGGCTGCGCGCAGTCCGACGCGTCGTCACGGGCGGCTCGCCGAACGGCTGGGCGAGCGGCCGCGCGGGGAGGGCGTCGGATGAACTGCCCGGCTGCGGGCGTCGGCGCGTGCTGCGCGAGCGCTCGCTGCAGCCAGGCGTCGGCGCGTGCTACGCGAGCGCGCGTTCCATCTCGCGGCGGAACCGAACCGCCTGGTCGCCCGCATCGATGGCCACATCGCGCCAGCGCAGCGGCTGGCCGGCGGCCACCGCCTTCTTCAGCCGCACGCGGTGCGCAAGCCCGATCGGCAGGCCGCCGATCGCGAGCGACTCGCGCGCCGGCATCAGCTGTCCGTACACGGTGAAGCCGCCTTCGCCGTCGAGCGTCTCGCCGGCCTTCAGGTCGCGCTTGGCTGTCGCGACGACATCGCCGTGCCACGCCTCGGGGGTGCCGGTGGGCTCGCGGCGCAGGCCCACCGACGCGACGCTGATGCCCAGCTCCAGCCCGATCAGGTGGTACGGCTTGTACATGGCGCTGTAGTTGCCGCTGCGGTCGGTCACCAGTCCGTATTCACGAAAGCACCGGCGCACGTAGTCGGAGTCGGCCGCGAAGCTCGCGTAGACGCCCCAGCGCAGGTCGCGGAACACCGGCCGGCCGTCGCGCTCGAGGCTCGAAACGACTTCCACCTGGCCACGCTGCGAGAGCTGTCCGCCGTCCTCGCGCGGGCACAACACCTGCGCCAGGTCGTCCACGCCGCACGGCGGGAACGCCAGTCCGCCGGGGGCAGGGCGCAGTCCGGTGGCATTGGCCACCGACGCCATCTCGATCGCCGACTTGGTGCCGTCGAGGAACGAGTTGAACATCTGCGCGTTCATGCCGCCCAGCCGCGCGTCCTCCGCAGTGAGTCCGTAGTACGGCCAGACGGTGTCGGGAGTTGAACGGTGGTACTCGGGCAGGTAGCGGGTGCCCTTGCCGGCAGCCACCACCTCGAAGCCGGCCGCGCGCGCCCAGTCGACCATCTCGCAG
>CAZBTE010000252.1:0-3861 GCA_964494665.1 uncultured Limnobacter sp. | reverse complement strand
TGCGCGAGAACCTGCAGTTCGTGAAGGCCGACGCCACCGACGACGAGATGGTCGCCGCGCTCGAGCAGGCCGCCTGCGCCTACCTGCTGGAGAAGACCGGCGAGGGACTGTCGACGCGGATCGGCGAGATGGGCGTGAAGCTCTCCGGCGGCGAGCGCCAGCGCCTGGCGATCGCGCGCGCGCTGCTGCGCCAGCCGCGGCTGCTGATCTTCGACGAAGCCACGTCGGCGCTCGACTCGTTGACCGAGCAGCAGGTCACCGAGACGGTGAGGCGGATCGCGCAGCAGAAAGCGCGGATCACGATCATGATCGCGCACCGGCTGTCCACGATCATGCACGCCGACACGATCCACGTGCTCGAGAAGGGAAGGATCGTCGAGAGCGGCACGCACGCCGACCTGCTCGAACGCAAGGGCCTGTACTACGCGATGTGGCGGCAGCAGATCGGAGAACGGCCCGGCGCGCCGACACACCCGGTCGACGCGCCTTCGCTCGGCGAGTTCCCGCCCACCGAAGACTCGATCGTCCGCGCCGACGCCGCCGAGCTGCCCGTTCAGCCTCGGCTGGGTTAGCCGGGCGCCCGCCTCGCCCCCTCCATGCCTTCGCCAGAACTCCGAACGCCCCCGTCCGCATCGCCTGCCTCCACGCGCGCCAACTGGCTGATGCTGCTCGCGCTCACCGGCGGCTTCACGCTGAGCCAGGCGTGGCGGACGATCGCGGCGATCATGGCGCCGGAGTTGCAGCGCGAGTTCGCGCTCTCCACGCAGCAGCTCGGCCTCTTCGCCGGCATCTTCCACTTCGCGTTCGGCGCGCTGCAGCTCGTGATGGGCGTGGGCATCGACCTGCACGGCGTGCGGCGCACGGTGCTGGCGGCGTTTCCGCTCACGATCGTCGGCGCCGCGCTGTCGGCGCTGGCGCCGACCTTCACGTGGCTGCTCGTCGGGCAGGTTCTGATCGGCATCGGCTGCGCGCCGGCCTTCCTGGTGTGCACGGTGTTCATCGCGCGGCAGTTCCCGGTGACGCAGTTCGCGTCCATCAACGGCACCGTGCTCGGGCTGGGCGGTGTCGGCATGCTGCTCACCGGCACGCCGCTGGCGTGGCTGATCGAGGCGAGCTCGTGGCGCGGCGGCTTCGCCGCGCTGGGCCTGCTCTCCGTGCTCGCGTGGCTGGCGATCTGGCGCCTGGTGAACGAGCCGGCCGGACCGGCGCACGCGGGCCCGCACGAGACGCTGGCCGGCGCGGTGCGCGGCTTCGGCGCGCTGTTCGCGATGCCGCACACGTGGGGCATCGTCGCGCTCGGGGCGGTGACCTATGCGGCGTTCGTCACGCTGCGCGGGCTGTGGCTGGGGCCGATGCTGATCGAGCGCCACGACTTCTCGCTGGTGCAGGCGGGCAACGTCGCGATCGTGGTGTCGCTGGCGTCGATGGTGGCGCTGCCGCTGTGGGGACGCTTCGACCCCGGGCCGGCGCTGCGGCGGCGCCGGATCATCGAGTTCACGCTGGTGTGCGCTGCGCTGTTCGTGCTGCTGGCGCTCGGTGCCGGCGCGGCGGCCGACATCGCGCTGTGCATCGTCTACGCGTTGCTGACCGGCTACATCGTGTACCAGTACTCCGACGTGCGCGCGGCCTATGCGTCGGCGATGACCGGCCGCGCGCTCGCGCTGTTCACGATGTCGATGTTCCTCGGCGTGGCGCTGATGCAGTGGCTCACCGGGCTGGTCGCCACGGTGGCTTCGGCGTGGGGCGTGCCGACGTTCGCGGCGGTGCTCGGTGCGATCGCCGCGATGCTCGCGGCTGGCGCGCTGGCCTTCGCGTGGTTGCCGCGGCCCGGCGGCGCGCACGACCGATGAGCAGCCCGCGGCTCACTCGTGCCGCAGTGCTTCGATCGGATCCAGCCGTGCGGCGCGACGCGCCGGGAAGTAGCCGAACAGCACGCCGATGCCGGCCGAGAACAGGAACGACAGCAGGTTGATGGTCGGGTCGAACAGGTAGGGCACCTGCATCACGTTGGCCAGGACGATCGACGCGCCGGTGGCCAGCACGACGCCGATCAGGCCGCCGAGCGCGGCCAGCACGACGGCCTCGATCAGGAATTGCAGCAGCACCTCGCGTTCGAGCGCGCCGATCGCCAGCCGCAGGCCGATCTCGCGCGTGCGCTCGGTGACGCTCACCAGCATGATGTTCATGATGCCGATGCCGCCCACCAGCAGGCTCACCGCGGCCACCGCGCCCAGCAGCATCGTCATCACGCGCGTGGTGCCCGACAGCGTGTCGGCGAGCTGGCGGGTGTCGAGCACGTTGAAGTTGTTCTCGTCGGTCTCGGCCAGCTTGCGGCGCTCGCGCAGCAGCTGGGTCAGGCTCGACTTGACGCGCTCGGCGTCGCTGCCGTCCTTCATCGACACCAGCAGCGTCGCTACGCGGGTGTTGCCGGTGACGCGCCGCTGCAGCGTGCGCAGCGGCACCAGCACGACGTCGTCCTGGTCGTTGCCCATCGCGCCCTGCCCCTTGGACGCGAGCTGGCCCACCACTACGCACGAGAACTGCTTGACGCGCAGCGGCTCGCCGAGCGCCGGACGCGTGCCCCACAGCTCGCGCCGGATGGTCTCGCCGATCACGCACACGGCGGCGCCGGCGCGCAGCTCGTCGTCGGTGAACATGCGCCCCGAGGCGAGCGTCCAGTTGCTGGTGTCGAACCAGGCATTGGTGCTGCCGGTCACGCTGGTGTTCCAGTTGCGGCCGTTGGCCACCACGGTGGTGCCGGTGCGCGATTCGGGCGCCACCGCGAGGATGCCGCCGAGCTGCGTGGCGATCGCGTCGGCGTCGGCCTCCTTGAATGCGGGCGCGGTCCCGCCGCCGCCGCCCGGCCCCATGCGCTGGCCGGGACGCACCATCAGCAGGTTGGTGCCCAGCCCGGCGATCTGCTGCTGCACCGCCACGGTGGCGCCGTTGCCGACCGTGACCATCGTGATGACCGCGCTCACGCCGATCACGATGCCGAGGATCGTGAGGAACGAGCGCAGCAGGTTGCGCCGGATCGAGCGCAACGCGAGCAGCAGCGTATTCAGCAGCATCAGGCCGCCTCGCCGGCGAGCGCGCTGGCGGCCGGATGCGGGTTGCGGATGTCGCTGTCGATGCGGCCGTCGACGAAGCGCACGATGCGCCGCGCCCACGCGGCCATGTCGGGCTCGTGCGTGACCATCAGCACCGTGATGCCGCGCTCGACGTTGAGCCGCCACAGCAACTCCATGATCTCGCGGCTGCGGTGCGTGTCGAGGTTGCCGGTGGGCTCGTCGGCGAGCAGCACCGCCGGCTCGGTGGCGATCGCACGCGCGATCGCGACGCGCTGCTGCTGGCCGCCCGACAGCTCGGCCGGCGTGTGGTGCTCCCAGCCCGTCAGGCCGACGGCGTCGAGCGCCTGCGCGGCCAGCGCGTGGCGCGCCGCGGCCGATTCGCCGCGGTAGAGCAGCGGCAGCTCGACGTTCTCCTGCGCCGACGTGCGCGCGAGCAGGTTGAAGCCCTGGAACACGAAGCCGAAATAGCGGCGGCGCAGCCGTGCGCGCTGGTCGCGCGACAGCGACTCGACGTGCACGCCCTTGAACAGGTAGTGGCCGGCGGTGGGCCGGTCGAGGCAGCCGATCACGTTCATCGCGGTGGACTTGCCCGAGCCGCTGGGGCCCATGATCGCCACGAAGTCGCCGCCGTCGATGTCGAGGTCGACGCCCGCGAGCGCCTGCAGTGCGGTCGCGCCTTCGCCGTAGACCTTGGTCACGCCGCGCAGCCGGATCAGCGGGACGGTGCCGCTGCCGCTCGTGCCGCGCATCGGCTCGCTCACTGGCGTGCTCACCGGCGTGCTCACTGGCG
>CAZBTE010000251.1:0-3874 GCA_964494665.1 uncultured Limnobacter sp. | reverse complement strand
AGCGGGTGGGCCTCGGCTATCTCGCGCTCGATCGCGCGGCGCCCACGCTCTCCGGTGGCGAGGCGCAGCGTATCCGACTCGCCGCGCAGCTCGGCTCGAACCTGCAGGGCGTGTGCTACGTGCTCGACGAACCCACCATCGGGCTGCATCCACACGACAACCGCATCCTGCTCGACACGCTCGAGGCGCTGCGCGACAAAGGCAACACGTTGCTGGTGGTCGAGCACGACGAGGACACCATCCGCCGCGCCGACCACGTGATCGACATGGGGCCGGGTGCAGGAAGGCTCGGCGGCCGCACCATCGCTGCCGGCCACCACGAGGCACTGCTCGCGAATCCCGAGAGCATCACCGGGCGCTTCCTGGCCAATCCGCTGCCGCATCCGCTGAACGTGCCGCGCCCGCCCGTGCCGCCCGACGACGAGCACTGGCTCGAACTGCGCGGCGCCTTCCTGCACAACCTGCGTCACGTGAAGGCGCGCATCCCGCTGCGCCGGATGACCGCCATCACCGGCGTGTCGGGCTCCGGCAAGTCCACGCTCGCGCGTGACGTGCTGCTCGCGAACGTGGCGGCACAGGTGGGCGCGCGCAACCGGCGCGAACCCGCTCCGCCGCTGGCCGGAGTCGAGGCGTTCGAGGGCTGGCAGGGCATCACCCGCGTGCTGGAGGTCGACCAGACGCCGATCGGCAAGACGCCGCGCTCGTGTCCGGCCACCTACGTCGGCTTCTGGGATGCGATCCGGCGCCTGTTCGCCGATACCGCCGAGGCGCGCCTGCGCGGCTGGGGCCCCGGACGCTTCAGCTTCAACACCGGCGCTGGCCGCTGCGAAGCATGCGAGGGCCAGGGCCAGCAGACCATCGAGATGAGCTTCCTGCCCGACGTGAAGGTGCTGTGCGACGTCTGCCGCGGCCGGCGTTTCAATCGCGAGACGCTGGACGTGCAACTGCGCGGCCGCAGCATCGGAGACGTGCTCGCGATGGACGTCGACGAGGCGGTCGGCTTCTTCGCAGCGCACCCGAGCATCGCGCACCCGCTGCGGCTGCTGCAGGACGTCGGCCTCGGCTACCTGACACTCGGGCAACCCAGCCCCACGCTGTCGGGCGGCGAGGCGCAGCGCATCAAGCTGGTCACCGAGCTGGCCAAGGTGCGCATGCACGGCGCCGACGACGATCCGCGCGTCGCGCGTGCGCGCGCCCGGGCACTCGCTGCCGGCAAGACGCTGCCGATCGGTGCGCACACGCTCTACGTGCTCGACGAGCCCACGGTCGGCTTGCACATGGCCGACGTCGAGAAGCTCATCCGCGTGCTGCACCGGTTGGTGGACGCCGGCAACACGCTGGTGGTGATCGAGCACAACCTGGACATCTGTGCCGAAGCGGACTGGATCGTCGACCTCGGGCCCGACGGCGGCACCGAAGGCGGGCGGATCGTCGCCGCCGGCACGCCGCAGGCACTGGCGCGCGACGCGCACACCCACACGGCGCGCGCGCTGGCGCAGTTCGCGGCCGCGCACACCGGCGCGCGCGCGCAGGCGCAGCCGTCGTGACGGTGCACCGGCGGCGCAGCGCCTACGCGGGGCGCGCTGCGGCCTCCGGCCCGCGGCCCGCATCGCGGGCTGCCGGTGCGGCCGCATCGGACACGAGCCTCACCTCGCGCACCGGCACCGCGAAGGCCACGTCGTGCTCCTCGAGCAGCGCCATGATGCCCAGGTTGATGCGCTGCTGGACGTCGCGATAGAACGTGAAGTCCGAATTCAGCACGTAGTAGACGAACTCGAACTCCAGGCCGAACTCGCCGAAGGCGGCGAGGTGGCCGCGGTCGAACCGGACCTGCTGCTGGCTCTCGATGATCGTGCGCACGCGCGGCGGGATCGCCTCGATGCGCTCGCGAGGCGTGCCGTACGGCACGCGGAACCCGAACACGACGCGCCGCTCGTTCATGCGACCGTAGTTGCGGATCAGCTGGTTGAGCAGGTTGGTGTTGGAGATGATCAGCTGCTCGCCGCTGAGCGAGCGGATGCGCGTGGTCTTGATCCCCACGTAGTCGACCGTGCCCAGGTCGTTGCCGAAGGCGATGAACTGCCCGACCTCGAACGGCTTGTCGAGCCCGATCGCAGCGGACGCGAACAGGTCGCTGAGCACCTGCTGCATCGCCAGCGCCACCGCGACACCGCCCACCCCGAGGCTGGCCACGAAGGCCGTGACGTTCACGCCGACGTTGGCCAGCACGAACATCAGCAGCGTGCTCCATACCAGCGTCTGGCCGATCCAGCCGAGTATCGTCGCCATCACCGGATTGACGCGCGCCTCGCCGGGCCGCGTCGCGTTCGCCTGCCACAGCTCGATCAGCCCGTTGGCCCACAGCGCGACCTGCAGGCCGCTCACGATGACGATCGCGTTGCCGAGCAGCGTGTCGACCCGCGGCGTGAAGTCCAGCAGGCTCGCGGCCAGCAGCACGGCAAGCGCCAGCACCAGCCACGAGCGCGTTGCGGCCAGCAGCGCCAGCAGCACTGCGCGCCCGTTGCGCGGATCGCGCGCCTGTCGTGCGCGCAGCCGCGCGGCAACCAGTCTGGCGCCCCCGTGCACCAGCAGGAATCCCGCAACCGCCGCGGCCGCAGCGAGCAGCCACGCCTCGATCGGATTGCCCAGCAGCCGGGTATCGTTCAGCCAGTCGATCATCGCGCCAAGTTCCCCTTCACGAAAAGACGGTGCAAGGCCGCAGCTTAACGGCCACGGACGATCGGGCGCACAATGACGCACCATCACGCTGCTGCTTTCCATGCATACGACACACGCCGATGTCCTGCAGTTCTGGTTCGGGGATCTCTCCCCGTCCCAGTGGTGGAGCAAGGACACGCAACTCGACGCGCTGATCGGCGATCGTTTCGGCGATGTGCTCGCCAGCGCATCGCGCTGCGAGTTGTTCGAGTGGCGCTCGAGCCCGAAGGGCCGGCTCGCCGAGGTGCTCGTGCTCGATCAGTTCCCGCGGCACATCCACCGCGGCACGCCGCTCGCGTTCGCGAGCGACCCGCTTGCGCTGGCGCTTGCCCAGGAGGCGCTCGCCAGCGGAGCCGACCAGGCACTCACGCCGGACGAGCGTGTCTTTCTCTGCCTGCCCTACATGCACAGCGAATCGCCGCGCATCCAGCAGCTCTCGGTGTCCCTCTACGAGCGAATCGGGCTGCCCGGCAATCTCGACTTCGCGCGCCAGCACAGGGCGATCATCGAGCGATTCGGCCGCTACCCTCACCGCAACGAGATCCTCGGCCGCGCGTCCACGCCCGATGAGATCGCCTTCCTCGCGGAACCGGGCTCGCGCTTCTAGGGCCCGACCAGGCGCGCCGCCGGCGCCAGAACCGGGCGCTGGCCTACAGGCGGGCGCGCCGGCGGCGCTATGCCTTGCGGAACGTGCTGAGCTTGATGCCCTCGCGCTCGATGGCCGCCGCCACCGCCGGGTGGGCGGCGACGCGATCGACGTAGGCCTTGTAGGCCGGCAGCGAATCGGGATCGATGCCGGCAAACCCGCCACAGCGCAGCAACGTCAGCGCGTAAGCGTCGTGCACCGAGATGCGCTCGCCGAACCAGTAGGGTCGCGCCGACCCGATCCAGCCCTGGATGCGCTCGAGCTGGGTGCGGTAGAGCGCGGCATTGAAGCGCTTGAGCTCGGCCCGCGCCGCTTCGTCGTCGGCGAACTTGTCCGGCATGAAAACGTGCGTGAACGTCGGATGCACCGTGTTGTTCATCCACGCGAACTGCGACATCGCCTGCGCGCGCGCCCACGACTCGGACGGCAGCAGCCCGACCTGCGGATAGCGCCGATCGAGGTAGTCGCAGATCGCGACGATCTGCGACAGCGGATTGCCGTCGACGACCA
>CAZBTE010000250.1:0-3898 GCA_964494665.1 uncultured Limnobacter sp. | reverse complement strand
TCGTGGTGGAGCACGCGCGCACTGCGCGCGCCTTCCTGAAGGCCGTGGGCACGCGCACCCCGCTGCAGGCGTTGACGCTGCGCGAGTTGAGCGAACACACGCCGCCCGAGGCGATTCCGGCGCTGCTCGCGCCGATACTCGAGGGACGCGACGCCGGGGTGCTCTCCGAAGCCGGCGCGCCCGGCGTGGCCGACCCGGGCGCCGCACTGGTGGCAGCGGCGCACGCGGCCGGCGTCGTGGTGCGCCCGCTGATCGGGCCGAGCGCGCTGTTGCTCGCGCTGATGGCCTCGGGCCTGAACGGGCAGCGCTTTGCGTTCGCCGGCTACGTGCCGGTGGCGGCGCCCGCGCGCCTGCAGCGGCTGCGCGAGCTCGAACGCCGTTCGGCCGACGAGGACGAGACGGTCCTGATCATCGAGACGCCGTATCGCAATCAGGCGCTTTTCGACGCGGCACTGCAGGCGCTTTCGCCAACAACGCGGCTGCTGGTCGCGAGCGACCTCAGCCTGCAGGGCGAGCACATCCGCACCGATACGGTGGACGCATGGCGCAGGCGCGCGCCGACCGTGCCCAGGACGCCGACCGTGTTCGGGCTGCAGGCCACGCGCCGCGTGCCCGCAGCGGCCCGGGCGAAGGAGACCAGCCGGACGAACGAGACCAGCCGGGCGAGCACGGCTTCACGCAGGCAGCGTCGCTGACCCTGGCGTGCCGCCAGCGCCTCGTCTGGCAACTCGGCGGGCTCCGGTGCGGGGACGATCGGAGCGTGAACCGGCCCTAACGCAGCGTCGGCGCGAACGTCTCCGCACGCAGCGCACGCAGCATCGCCTGGCCCGCCGACGCCCCGACCCGCTGCGACAGGCGTTCGAGCAGGTTCTTGCGGGTGGAGAAGTCGACCACGTTCTCGACCTCGATCACGTCGCGTGCCACCGAGTCGACGCTGCCCAGCGCGTCGGACAGGCCCAGTTCGATGCTGCGCGCACCGGTCCAGACCAGGCCCGAGTACAGCTCCGGCTCGTCCTTCAGGCGATCGCCGCGGCCGGCACGCACCACGTCGATGAACTGGCGGTGGATCTCGCCAAGCATCGTCTCGGCGTGCCGGCGCTGGTCCTCGGCAAGCGGAGAGAAACTGTCGAGGAAACCCTTGTTTGCGCCCGACGTGAGCAGGCGCCGCTCGATGCCCAGCTTCTCGAGCGTTTCAACGAAGCCGAAACCGTCCATCAGCACGCCGATCGATCCGACCAGGCTCGCCTTGTCGACGTAGATGCGGTCGGCCGCGGCGGCCACGTAGTACCCGCCCGACGCGCACACCTCCTCGACGACTGCGTAAAGCGGCGTGTCGGGGTGCTCGGCGCGCAACCGCCGGATCTCGTCGTGGATCATGCCCGCCTGCACCGGGCTGCCGCCGGGGCTGTTGATGCGCAGCACCACGCCGGCGGTGTTGCGGTCGCCGAACGCGGAGCGCAGCGCGCTGACGATGTCCTCGGCCGACGCATCGCCGTCGGCGGCGATGATGCCGTCCAGCTCGATGAGCGCCGTGTGGCGGCCGGCGACGACCGTCGCGTCGCGCACCAGCCAGCCGCCCGCCATCAGCAGTGCCGCCGCCAGCCAGACGAACGTCAGCAGCTTGAACAGGATGCCCCAGCGCCGCGCGCGGCGCTTCTCCTGCAGCATCCCGAGCGTGAGCTTTTCGATCAGGCTGCGCTCCCACTTGCCGTCGCTCGACGCGCCTGCGCGCGCCGTGCCGTCCAGGACAGGTGTCTCCCGTTCGATCATTTCGTGGTTCCGGATCTGGTTCGAGGCGGATGAAGTATAGGCTTGCGCCGTTCGCTCAGATTCGCGCGAGCAGCGCCGCGCGAAGCTCGGCCACCGAATCGACCACCTCCAGCGCCCCGCCCGATTCGAGCTGCGCGCGCGGGTGCGCGCCGTAGGTCACGGCGATGGCCGCCGTTCCGGCCGCCTGCGCCATGCCGAGGTCGTGCGTGGTATCGCCGATCATCACCGCGTCGGACATGGCCAGGCCAAGCTCCTCGCAGATGTCGCGCAGCATCCAGGGGTCGGGCTTGGGCGCCCCCTCGTCGGCGCAGCGGGTGGTGAGGAAGCGGCCGGTCCAGCTCATGTGGTCGAGCGCACGGTTCAGTCCCGCGCGCGACTTGCCGGTGGCCACCGCGAGCCACGCGCCGCTGTCGGCGAGCTCGGTCAGCAATTCCGGCACGCCTTCGAACGGCTCGTCGCCGATGCCTCGGTGCAGGTAGTGATGGCGATAGCGTTCGACGAACGCCGGAATCTGTTCGCGGTCGATCACCGGCACGGCGCAGCGGATCGCCTCGAACAACCCCAGGCCGATCACGTGCGACGCCTGTTCGCGAGTGGGCACCGGCAGGAAGAGGTCGGCCGCCGAGGCGCGGATCGCGTGGATGATGGCCGCAGTGGAGTCGATCAACGTGCCGTCCCAGTCGAACACGACGAGGCGAAAGCGCTGTTTCATGCCTGCGCCCTCCCTTGCGCGGCGCCGCCGGCTTGCAGCAGCGCATCGAACGCCGCGGGCATAGGCGCCTCGATGCGCAACAGACGGCCGTCGTCGGGATGGCGGAAGGCGATCGAATGCGCATGCAGGTACATGCGCCGGAAGCCGCGGCGCGCCAACTCCCGGTTCAGGTCGAAGCGTCCGTACTTCGGGTCGCCGGCGACGGGGCATCCGGCATGGGCGAGATGGACGCGGATCTGGTGCGTGCGGCCGGTTTCGAGCCGGGCCTCGACCAGCGAGAACTCGCCCAGCCCGGGCAGCTCGAACCGCGCCAGCCCGGTGACACGCGTGATCGCCTCCTGGCCGCCGGCCTGCACCGCGACGCGCCGGTCGCCGTCGGGCGCATCGCGACGCTGCAACGGATACGCGAGCACGCGCGTGCGCAGGGGCCAGCGCCCGGCGACGATCGCGAGATAACGCTTGTCGGTACCGCGTTCGCGCAGTTGCGCATGCAGCGCAACCAGCGCCGCCCGCTTGCGCGCCACCAGCAGCACGCCCGAGGTCTCGCGATCGAGTCGATGGACCAGCTCGAGAAAGCGCGCCTGCGGCCGGGCCGCCCGCAGCTGCTCGATCACGCCGCTGGACACGCCGCTGCCGCCATGTACCGCGACCGCTGCGGGCTTGTCGATCGCCAGCAGCCAGTCGTCCTCGTGCAGGATCGGCAGTCGGCGAGCCAGCCCCGCGCGCGCGCGCCGTACCGGGTCGTCGCCCGCGCGGAGCGCAGCGCCCGGGGCACGTACCGGCGCAGCGGTGCTCGTGCCGGCAGCCGCCCCGCCGGCCACCCGCAGCGGAGGCAGCCTGATCGAGTCGCCGGCCCGCAGGCGATAGTCGGCCTCCTGGCGTCCGCCGTTCACGCGCAACTGGCCGCTGCGAATCAGTCGATACAGATGGCTCTTGGGCACGTCGCGGCACAGCCGCACGAGGAAATTGTCCAGTCGCTGCCCGGCGTCGTCCGGATCGATGGCGATGTGCCGTACCGACGGGCGACCGCCGTCCGTCGCGGCCAGCGCGACGGCGGGATCGACTTTTGTACGCAGGCGACTCACGTTGCTATACTTCGAGCGTTGTATGCGATCCCGGCCCGACCGGAGCGCCAGCCTTGCGAGGCGGCCCTCGGGGCTACGGATGCCGCGGGGCGGTGCGCGTCGAACTGGAATTGTCCGTGCGCCGGGTTCCGACATCCCGTATCACGAGATCCGATTGTACCGGGCCGGTCCCGCCGCAGGGCGGATCCAGGACCGATCGCCAGCGACAAGGAAGAACACTTCAACCGCGGTTCCCGGAACCTTCGGGCCAGGGGAGCGCGGGTCGATGCGGAAAATTTCCGGAATGAATGCGAGCCGGCGGCCGATGTGCTGGCCGGCAGCCCCAGTGCGG
>CAZBTE010000249.1:0-3901 GCA_964494665.1 uncultured Limnobacter sp. | reverse complement strand
GCGGGCATTTTACGCTGCACGGACGATGGTCGCCGCCCGACGGCGGGCCCGGCGCGCTGCCGCGCCGCGATACTTGCACGATGATGGATCCGCTCGATTTCCAGGGCTATCGCCGGATCGAAACGCGTTCGGCAGCGCGCGCCGCGTTCGACACCATCCTGGCACGCACGCAGCGTTCACTGCGCATCGCCGATGATCGCGGTGAGTTCTATGGCTTCGAGCGCAAGCCGTTCGCCGATGCGCTCGAAGCCCTGCTCGGCCGTGGCCCCGACGCCGCGATCGAACTGATCCTGCACGACCCGACGTTCGTCGAACGCTTCTGTCCGCGCGTGACTGCCCTGCTGCGGCGCCACTGGCCGCGGCTGCGCGTGCTGCGCAGCGAGGAATCGGCGCGCGAGTTCCCGCGTGGCTTCGTGCTGGCCGACGACGCCGTCGTGCTGCGCCGACCACACCACGACAGCGCGCTCACCTTCATGGACTTCGACGAACAGGCGGTGGCCGAGGCGCGCGCGCTGCTCGACGAACTGGCGGCCGGCGCCACCGTGGCGATCGGGGCCAGTACCACCGGCCTGTAGCGCCTGGTGCAGGTCAGTCGCGGCCCGGCGCCGTTGCGCCGAGCATCCGCTCCACGTAGCGGGCGATCAGGTCCACTTCGAGGTTGACGCGATCGCCGGGTCGCAGCGACCTCAGCGTGGTGACCGATACCGTGTGCGGAATCAGGTTGATCTCGAATTGCACGCCCGCGCCGGTGTCGGTCACGCGGTTCACGGTGAGGCTCACGCCGTTGACGGTGACCGAACCCTTGTAGGCGAAGTACTTCGCGAGCCCGAGCGGAGCGCCAAGCACGAGCCGCCACGATTCGCCGACCGGTTCGAACGACACGACTTCGCCGAGCCCGTCGACGTGCCCCGATACCAGGTGCCCGCCGATGCGGTCGTCCAGACGCATCGCTTTCTCCAGGTTCACCTCGCCTGCGCGGTCCAGTCCGACGGTCTTCGACAGGCTCTCGCCCGAGACGTCGACCCGGAAGCAGTTGCCTTCGATGCCGACGGCGGTCATGCACGCGCCCTGGATGGCGATCGAATCGCCCGGCGCGACGTCGGCGAGGTCGAGCGTGCCGGCGTCGATCGTGAGTCGCACGCCGGCATCGCGCCCGAGCGGTTCGACGCGTTCGATGCGGCCCACGGCCGCGACGATGCCTGTAAACATGATTCAGAGCCTCCCGGGAAGCCGCGCGATCAGGCGCAGGTCGTCGCCGACGCGATCGACCGACCGCCACTCGAGGACCAGGCGCCGGTCCAGCCCTTCAGGCGCAGGAAGATCGGCCAGCCCGGTCGAGTTGCCGAGCAGCGTGGGCGCCAGGTAGACCAGCAGTTCGTCGACGCAGCCTTCGCGCAGCAGCGAACCGTTGAGCCGGTAGCCGGCCTCCACGTGCAGCTCGTTGATGCCGCGGCGCGCGAGTTCGCGCAGCAACCCGTGCAGATCGACCTTGCCGCCCGGACCGGGCAACGAGATCACTTCGCAGCCAAGCTCCTCGAGCACCGCGGTCTTGGCCACTCGCGACGGCGCGTCGATCGCGCACGCCACCAGCGTGCTGCCCCCTTCGAGAATGCGCGCGGCCGGGTTGACCTCGAAGCGCGAATCGACCAGCACGCGCAACGGTTGCCGCGGCGCCTGCACGTGGCGCACCGTGAGCTGGGGATTGTCGTCGCGCACCGTGCCGATGCCGGTCAGCAGCGCGCAGGCGCGCGCGCGCCACGCGTGGCCGTCGGCGCGTGCCGCCTCGCTGGTGATCCACTGGCTGCGACCGTCAGGCAGCGCGGTACGGCCGTCGAGGCTGGCGGCCACCTTGAGCCTCACCCACGGCAGGTTGCGCGCCATGCGCGACACGAAGCCGATGTTCATCTCGCGCGCTTCCTGCTGCAGCAGGCCGCAGCGCACGTCGATGCCGCTGGCACGCAGGCGCTCCAGGCCCCTGCCGTTCACCGATGGGTTGGGATCTTCCATGGCGGCAATCACGCGGGCCACCCTCGCCTCGATCAGCGCGTCCACGCACGGCGGCGTGCGACCGTGATGGTTGCAGGGTTCGAGGGTCACGTAGGCGGTGGCCCCACGCGCCCGCTCGCCCGCCTGCGCCAGCGCCAGCGTCTCGGCGTGCGGCTCGCCGGTGCGCCGGTGCCAGCCCTCGCCGACGATCGTGCTGTCGTGCACCAGCACGCACCCCACGCGCGGGTTCGGCGTGGCGGTCGTCAGCCCGAGCTCGGCCAGCTGCAACGCACGCTGCATGAAGTCGTGATCGGCCGGGGTAAACATAGGCGGGCATTATCGCTCGAAGCGCGACGCGCCCTGCCGCGCCTCGGCGTCACCGCTGCACGCCGTCGCGACGCACCGCGCCCGGATGATCCTGGGGTGAACAGGCCCTAGAATCGACGCATTTCGCGACAGGAGCGCACCTTGACGCAGGCGCCGGCAGGAACGACCACGCGGCCAGGCGGGCACATCGTCGCCGACGCACTGGCCACGCAGGGCGTGGATACCGTCTTCGGCGTGCCCGGCGAGAGCTACCTGGCGGTGCTCGACGGGCTGTACCGGCATCGCGAACGGATCCGCTTCGTGACCTGTCGCCAGGAAGGCGGCGCGGCATTCATGGCCGACGCCTGGGCCAAGCTCACCGGCAGGCCCGGCGTGGTGATGGTCACGCGGGGACCGGGCGCGACCAACGCATCGGTCGGCGTTCATGCCGCTTTCCAGGACTCGGTGCCGATGGTGGTGTTCGTCGGACAGGTCGGCACCGACTTCATCGATCGCGAGGCATTCCAGGAGATCGACTACCGGCGCATGTTCGGGCAGATGGCCAAGTGGGTGGCACAGATCGACCGTGCCGACCGCATCCCCGAGTATGTCGCGCGAGCCTTCCAGATCGCGACCAGTGGGCGCATGGGCCCGGTGGTATTGGCGCTGCCCGAGGACGTGCTCGCGCAGCCGGCGGCAGTGGCCGACGCAGCCTGCCACCGGCCGGTGCGCGCCAGCCCGAGCGAGACGCAGATGGAGCAGCTCGCCGCGATGCTCGCCGGCGCGCAGCGACCGTTCGTGCTGCTCGGCGGCACAGGCTGGACGCCGCAGTCCTGCGACGATCTGCGTGCTTTCGCCGAAGCGAACCAGCTGCCGGTGGCCTGCGCATTCCGCTTCCAGGACCTGTTCGACAACCGCCACCCGCAATACGTCGGCGACGTGGGCATCGGCGTGAACCCGGCGCTCGCTGCACGCCTGGGAGACGCCGACCTGGTGATCGCGATCGGTCCCCGGCTGGGCGAGATGACCACGTCGGGCTATTCGCTGCTGGAGGTGCCGCGACCGCGCCAGCAGCTCGTGCACGTGCACGCCGGCATCGAGGAGCTGGGCCGCGTCCATCAGGCCGACCTGATGATCGCCTCGGGCATGCCGGAGATCGCAGCCGCGCTGCGCAAGGTGCGGGTCGACGCTTCTGCATGGACCGGCTCGGCCGCGCAGGCACGCGGCGAGTACGAGGCCTGGCAGCAGGAGCCGGCGATCTACGTGCAGGCGAAGGCGCCGGCGCTGAACCTGTGGCAGGTGGTGCAGACGCTCAGACGGCTGCTGCCGGCCGACGCGATCCTCACCAACGGTGCCGGCAACTTCGCCACCTGGGCCAACCGCTTCTGGCGCTACGCCGGACTACGCACACTGCTGTCGACCACCTCCGGCTCGATGGGCTATGGCGTGCCCGCAGCCGTGGCGGCCGCGATCTCGCAACCCGAACGCACCGTGGTGTGCTTCGCCGGTGACGGTGACTTCCTGATGAACGGCCAGGAACTCGCAACCGCCTCGCAGCATGGTGCCGGACCGGTCGTCATCGTGTTCGACAACGGCATGTACGGCACGA
>CAZBTE010000248.1:0-3933 GCA_964494665.1 uncultured Limnobacter sp. | reverse complement strand
GCAGCGTGCGCAGCGCTTCGATTGCGCCGGCGGTCGGACGCATGCGGGCCAGCAGGTACGGCGCATGCTTTCTGCGGCGATCGACGCCTGCCTGCTCGGGCGAAATCGGAATGGTGGCCGACACGTGCACGCCGGTGGCGTTTTCCAGGTCGTTCGGGTCGCGCACCGGGCCGCGCAGCGCGGCCAGTAGTTGCGCGAGCAGGAACCCGCCGGCCAGTCCGCCGAGCAGGCCGACCGCGACCACCAGCGCGCGGCGCGGCTTGGTCGGCCTTTCCGAAGCCACCGCGCGGTCGACGATCGAGACGTTGGCGATCGTGCCGGCGCGCGCCACGCGCAGCTGCTGCGCGTTGTTCAGCAGGCTCACGTACAGCTGCGAGTTGACCTCCACGTCGCGTGCCAGCCGCAGGTACTCCTGCTGGATCTGCGGCAGCGCGCGGATGCGCTCGTTGATTCGCTTCTGCTGCGTGCCGATGCTCGAGGCCTGCTCGCGCAGCGCGCGCATCACCGGGTGCGCCGACTCGTAGCGCCCGGCGCCTTCCTTGAGCCTGAGCTCCAGCTCGAGCCGCCCCTTCTCCAGTTCCACCGCCTGCGAAAGCAGCCCGGTGATCTCGCCCGGGATGTCGATCGTCTGCTGCCGGTTGCGGAAGGTGTTCAGCTCGCCTTCGGACGCCTCGACCTGCTTGCGCAACTCCGGCAGCTGGTCTTCGAGGAACTGCAGGCTCTTCTCGGCTTCGGCGGCGCGGCGCTCCGCATTCTGCTGCACGTAGGCATCCGCGATCGCGTTGACCAGCCGCGCCGCGGCGAGCGGGTCGGTGCCCGGATACTCGATGCGCATGATGCCGGACTGGCGCTTGGTCTCGCTTACGCGCAGGTCCTGCTGGATCTGCGCGACGCGCGAGGCCAGCGAATGTCGGTGCAGCGTGAACTGCGTGCCGGGCCGCGCAGCCAGATCGGCGATGCGCAGCGCATAGCCCAGGCCCGCGTTCTCGCTGCGCGGGCCGATCCGGCCCTGCAGCACGAGCTGGCGATCGGGGTCGAGCAGCGTCCAGGCGCCGTCCTCGCCGATCGTCAGCAGGTGCGGTTCGCCGTACTGATGCGGCGGCGTCTCGAACTCGGCCAGCAGCAGCCGCTCGCCGCCCCAGGCCCAGTTGGCCGGCTCGACCAGCGGCAGCTGCGGCGCGATCGCCAGGCCGTTGGCGTCGCGCTCGAGCCGGCGCGCGAGCCAGTTGCCCACCAGCGGCAGCCGGTTGGCGACTTCGGCGTCGGCCTGCAACCGCAGTGCCTCCACCGCGCGCGTCACGTTGGTGCGCGAGCGCAGGATCTCGATCTCGCCTTCCACCGGCGAACTGCTCACGTCGAGCGCCTGTGCCACCGCCGACAGCGCGCCGAGCCCGCCGCTCTTCTTGTCTTCGACCTGGATCAGCGAATCCACCGTGTACACCGGCGTGGCCAGCAGCGCGTACGCGGCCGCGGCCAGCGTGCACAGCACCGTGACGAACGCGAACAGCCACCGGTGGTCGACGAGGTTCTCGAGGATGTCGGCGATCGAGATCGTGTCGTCGTCGTCGAACGCCGACGACGAGCGCGACGGCAGCTGCGACGACGTCGACGATTGGGCGCTGCCGTTGCTGCGCGAGGAGCGGGAGCTGCGTGAGGAACGGGAGCTTTGTGAGGAACTGGTCATGAGGTCGGGGCGCGGACGCTGCGGGCGGCTCAGTCGACGGCTCGGCGCGAGGTGTTCGCGCCCTGCAGCCACGGCAGCAACTGCGCCATCACGCGGCCGGCGCGCGCCAGCTGCGTCGGGTCGACGTAGACGACGTCGCGCGGGCGCAGCACGAAGCGATCGGCGAGGATCAGCGCTTCGGGCGAACGCGCGTCCAGGTGATAGATGACCGGCTTGTCGTCGGCGCCGGCGCGCAGCACGTAGACCTGTCCGGCGTGCGACGACAGCGGGTTCGGCCCGCCCGCGTCGGACAATGCCTCGGCCAGCGACGTGCGGCCGCGCGGCAATATGTAGGACTTCGGCAGCATCACCTCGCCGAGCACGAAGATCTTGCGCTGCCGGCGATCGGGCACGGTGACCACGTCGCCGTGCCGCAGCGCCATGTTCAGCGACAGGTCGCCTTCGTAGAACAGCCGCTCGAGGTCGACCGTGAAGCTCTGCTGGCCGCGCGTGACCGTCACTGCCGACAGGTCGGCGTCGGGCGTGGTGCCGCCGGCCTGGCCGATCGCGTCGGCGATCGGCATCGGAACGTCGGTGATCATGAGGTTGCCCGGCGTCTTGACCTCGCCCACCATGAAGACCCGCTGGCTGCGATAGGCGGCGATCTCCACTTCGACCTGCGGATCCTTCACGAAGCGCGACAGCTGCCGCGCGATCTGGCTGCGCAGTTCCGGCACCGTGCGGCCCGCCGCGCGCACCCGGCCCGCCAGCGGGAAGTAGATCGCGCCGTCGCGATCGACCACGCGATACGGCACCACGTTGCTCGCCACCGCCGCGCTGCCGCTGGTGAGCGTGGACGGGGTCACCGCGAGGTTCGGCGGGGTGTTCAGGTCGGGATGGTTCCACACCGTCACGCGCACCGCGTCGCCCGGACCGATCCGGTACGCGCCCGGTTCGCCGACGGGCACCTGCGGCAGCGGGGCGCGCGCCACGGTGTCGAGTTCGTGGACCAGGCCCCAGTCGATCGCCACCGGCGTCACCGCTTCGGCTTCGCGCTGTGCCGCGCTGCGCTCGGGTGCCGTGCGCCCGAGCCACAAGCCGGGCGCCCACGCGCAGCCGGTGAGCGTCGCGGCAAGCATCGCGGCGGCAAGAGCGCGCGATCGTCTCATTGCAGCAGGCCCTGTCGCGACAATCGTTCGAGCCACTGGTCCACGCACTCCATGATCAGGTCCAGGCATTGCACGTATTCGTGTGCCTCCCCCCCTACCGGGTCGGCGATCTCCATCCCCTGCCAATGTCCGAGCAGTCTCACCCGTCCGGCCGCCTCGGGCGTGCGCGCGACGATCGTCGTGCGCTGTGCCTGCTCCATGCACAGCACCATGTCGGCAGTGCGTACCAGCAGTCCGGATACCGGCCGGCTGCGATGCATCGACAGGTCGCCGAGGCCCGCCCGCGCGACCGCTTCGATCGAGCGCGGGTCGGCCGGTTCGTCGCGCAGTGCGGCGACGCCCGCCGAACCGACCTCGGGACGCAGGCCGCGCGCCGCCACCGCATGGCGCATCGCCGCTTCGGCCATCGGGCTGCGACAGACGTTGGCTGCGCAGACGAGCAGGAACTTCAAGGCAGCGACTTCCGTGTGCGACCGGTCGGCGGGCCGAATCATACCGATGATTCGGCATGGGCCGGCTCGACCCGCTTCGCGGCGCCCGCCTCGCCGGCCGACGCCAGCGGCGCCGGCTGCGGCGGAGCCAGCCGAAGCGCCGTGAGCGGCTCCATCAACGGCTCCATCGCCATCGGCACGGTCAGCGGCTCGGTATCCGGCTCGACTGCCTGCGGCGCCCGTGCGGCGGTCGCCGCTTCGCGCGCGCGCACGCGGCGCCATGCGACCCGGAAGAGCTGGTGATAGCCCAGCCCAACGGCGACGAACGACGCGAACATCAGCCACTCGGGCACGCCGAGGCGCCATCCGGCGACGCCGACGAGGCCGGCCAGCAGGGCGATGGCCGCTTCGATCATCGCGACCTTGCCGACCGGGAGGTCGTGCGCGCGCAGCAGGTGGTGCAGGTGGTCGCGGCCGCTGGCCATCGGGGCGCGGCCGTCGAGCAGGCGTTGCGCGGTGACCACCAGCGTGTCGAGGATCGGAAGCGCGCAGATCCACAGCGCGGTGACGGGCGGGATGCCGTTGGGGCGCTGCGTGGCATCGATCGCTGCCATCGCGAGCAGGTAGCCGAGCAGCATGCTGCCGGTATCGCCCATGAACAGCAACGCCC
>CAZBTE010000247.1:0-3989 GCA_964494665.1 uncultured Limnobacter sp. | reverse complement strand
GCATCACGCCCTCGCGCGCGCGCAGCCAGTTGTAGTTGCCCTTGACCGTGTTGATTTCGCCGTTGTGCGCAATCAGGCGGTACGGGTGCGCGAGCGGCCACTCGGGAAAGGTGTTGGTGGAGAAACGCTGGTGCACCAGCGCCAGCGCGGAGACCACGCGCGGATCCCGCAGGTCGCTGTAGTACTGGCCCACCTGGCCGCACAGCAACAACCCCTTGTAGACAATGGTGCGCGCCGACATCGACGGCACGAAGTACTCCTTGCCGTGCTTCAGGCCGAGCTGCTGGATCGCGTGACTGGCGGTCTTGCGGATCACGTACAGCTTGCGCTCGAGCGCGTCGGTGACCATCACGTCGGGGCCGCGGCCGATGAACACCTGGCGGATCACGGGCTCCTTGGCGCGCACCGTCGGCGACATCGGCATGTCGCGGTCCACCGGCACGTCGCGCCAGCCGAGCAGCACCTGGCGCTCGGCGCGCACCGCGCGTTCGAGTTCCTGCTCGCAGGCCAGGCGCGACGCGTGCTCCTTGGGCAGGAACACCATGCCGACGCCGTATTCGCCCGCCGGCGGAAGCGTCACGCCCTGGCGCGCCATCTCCTCGCGGAAGAAGTGGTCGGGCGTCTGGATCAGGATGCCGGCCCCGTCACCCATCAGCGGGTCGGCGCCGACCGCTCCGCGATGATCGAGGTTGCACAGGATCTGCAACCCCTGCTCGATCATCCGGTGACTCTTCTTGCCCTTGATGTGGGCAATGAAGCCCACGCCGCAGGCGTCGTGCTCGTGTGCGGGGTCGTACAGACCTTGCGCGGTCGGGTCGGGCTTGCCTGGCGGCAATGTGCGGCGCGGGTCATCCATGTGTTCGGGCTCCGAATCCGGCGCACAGGTTGCGCCGATGCGCTAAGTTAGCGCTCGCTTATAGCGCGGGCCGCGTCTGGCAGCGATTTGCCGCGGTGCAGCGCGAGGAACGCGAACAAGCGGGTCAGTATACCGTGACGATGGCCCGATGTGAACGGGAAGCGGATGAGTGTTGCTCAGGCATCGCCCGCGGCCTGCCAGGGCGCGACGCCGGCGAACGCCGCCCCGGGTGCGGGCGCGCCGGTCAGCCGGGCGTGCTCGCGCAGCGCGAAACGGTCGGTCATGCCGGCGATGTAGTCGGCCACCGCGCGTGCGCCGAGGACCTCCACCCGCTCGCGGTGTTCGGGCGGCAAGTGCGCCGGCTCGGCCAGGTAGGCATCGAAGAGGTCGTGCACCACGCGGCGCGCGCGATCCATCACCTCGTCGACGCGCGGGTGCCGGTACAGGCTGCCGTGCAGGAAGCGCTTGAGCTGCGCCGAGCGCTCGCGCATGCCGGCGGAGAACGCCACCAGCGGCGGCGCGGCACGCACGTCGTCGATCGAACGCACGCCGGCCGCATCGATGCGCCTGCGGGTCTCCCCGAGCAGGTCGCCCACCAGGTCGTCGATCATGCGACGGATCGTCTCGTGCACCAGACGCCGTCCGCCGAGCTGCGGGTACACGGCCTCTACCGCACGCCGGTGGCGCGCGAACAGTTCGATGTCGTCGAGTTGGCCAAGCTCGAGCAGCCCGGAGCGCAGGCCGTCGTCGACATCGTGGTTGTTGTAGGCGATCTCGTCGGCGAGATTGGCCACCTGGGCCTCCAGCGAAGGCTGGCGACCTTGCAGGAAGCGTTCGCCGAGCTCGCCCAGGCGGCGCGCGTTGCTCGCCGAGCAGTGCTTCAGGATGCCCTCGCGCGTCTCGAAGCACAGGTTCAGCCCATCGAAGGCGCCGTAACGCTGCTCCAGTTCGTCGACCACGCGCAGCGACTGCAGGTTGTGCTCGAAACCGCCGTGGTCGCGCATGCAGGCATTCAGCGCGTCCTGGCCGGCGTGCCCGAACGGCGTGTGGCCAAGGTCGTGCGCCAGCGCGATCGCCTCGACCAGGTCCTCGCACAGCGCCATGCTGCGCGCGATCGAGCGCGCGATCTGCGCCACCTCGATCGAGTGCGTGAGCCGGGTGCGAAACAGGTCGCCCTCGTGGTTCACGAATACCTGCGTCTTGTACTCGAGCCGGCGGAATGCGGTGCAGTGCACGATCCGGTCGCGGTCGCGCTGGAAATCGCTGCGCGTGGAAGCGGACGGTTCCGGGTATCGCCGGCCGCGGCTGGCGGCCGGATCGGCCGCCCACGGCGCCAGCGGAGTCGCCCGCCGTGCCACGCCGCGCCGTGCCGCCATGCCTGCTTCTCAGCCGGTGCAGGCGAGCAGCGTCTCGCGCAGCGGCGCCTCGGGCACGCGTTGCAGCGTCGCCTTGCCCAGCCCTTCGAGCAGGACGAAGCGTGGCGTGCCCTGCTGCGCCTTCTTGTCCACGCCCATCAGTTCGACGTAGCGCTCCGGCGCCCAGGCCGGCCCGCGCACCGGCAGGCCGGCCGCGCCGATGGTGTCGCGCAGGCGGCCCGCGGCACCCGCGTCGAGCATGCCCAGCCGGCGCGACAGGTCGGCCGCCATCACCATGCCCGCCCCCACGGCCTCGCCGTGCAGCCACCGGCCGTAACCCAGGCCGGCTTCGATCGCGTGACCGAAGGTGTGGCCGAAGTTCAGCGTGGCCCGCACGCCCGCTTCGCGCTCGTCGGCGGCGACCACTGCGGCCTTGATCTCGCACGAGCGAAGCACCGCCGCGGCGAGCGCCAGCGAATCGCAGGCGCGCAGTGCGGGCAGGTCGCGTTCGAGCCGTGCGAGGTAGTCGGGATCGGCGATTGCGCCATGCTTGATCATTTCGGCCAGGCCGGCCGACAGCTCGCGCGGTGGCAGCGTGCGCAGCGTCTCCACGTCGGCCAGCACCAGCTTCGGCTGGTGGAACGCGCCGATCATGTTCTTGCCGAGCGGGTGGTTGATCCCCGTCTTGCCGCCCACCGAGGAATCGACCTGCGCAAGCAGCGTGGTGGGCACCTGCACGAAGTCGACGCCGCGCTGGTAGATCGCCGCGGCGAAGCCGGTGAGATCGCCGATCACGCCGCCACCCAGCGCCACCAGCAGGCACTGCCGGTCGAAGCGCTCCTGCAACAGGCGATCGAACACGCGGTCGAGCGACGCCCAGTTCTTGTATTCCTCACCGTCGGGCAGGCGGATCGACACACGCGCAGCGGCGCCCGCCAGCGACGTCGCGAGGCGCGCTTCATACAGTTCGCCGACGGTATCGTTGCTCACGACCGCGACCTGGCGGTCTTGCGCCAGGCGCGCCAGCGCTTCGCTGCCGGCCAACACGCCGGCACCGATCACGAGCGGATAGCTGCGCTCGCCCAGCGAGACGCGGAGTTCGTGCACGGCCATGCGGGAAGCGGGCTCAATCGGCCCGCAATTCGTCGGGAAGTCGCCCGATTATATCGGCCACCAGCTCGTCGACCGGCTGGCGCGCGCTCACTACGGTGATGGCCGCGATCTCGCGATACAGCGGTTCGCGCAGCGCCAGCAGCGTCGCCAGCTGCTCGCGCGGGTTTTCGGTCTGCAGCAGAGGGCGGGCACGGTCGCGCCGCAGCCGTTGCCACAGGTCGGGCAGCGCGGCGTGCAGGAACACCACCAGCCCGCGCCCCGCGAGCATGCGGCGATTCTCCTCGCGCATCACCGCCCCTCCGCCGGTGGCCAGCACGATCGAGGGCAGCTGCGACAGTTCGTCGAGCAGCGCCGCCTCGCGGCGGCGAAAGCCTTCCTCGCCCTCGAGCTCGAAGATGGTGGAGATCGGCACGCCGCAGCGCTCCACGAGCACCTTGTCGGCATCGAGAAAGCGCCGCCCGAGGCGGGCCGCGAGCCTGCGTCCGACGGTGGACTTGCCCGAGCCCATCATGCCGATCAGGAAGATCGGGCGGGTCGCGGCGCCAGGCGGCGCCGCGTCGTTCGACTCCGGCCGGGACTCGCCCGGCGCTCGCCTCACCGCGCCATCGCCGTGTCGGTCACCACGCGCGGTGTGAGGAACACCAGCAGCTCGGTGCTGTCATTGG
>CAZBTE010000246.1:0-4021 GCA_964494665.1 uncultured Limnobacter sp. | reverse complement strand
CTGCTGCTGCTCGCGTTCGCGATGATCTCGCAGCGTCGCATCCTGTCGCTGATCCACCTGTTCACGCTGCAGGGCGCGACGCTCGTGGTGGCCACCGCGGTGGTCGGCTACGTGACGCAGCAGCCGCACCTGTACGCGTCGGCTGCCATCACGTTCGTGCTGAAGGTGCTGCTGATCCCGATGATGCTGCACCGGGTGATCGCCCGCCTCGACATCCGCTGGGACGTCGAGCCGCTGATCAACATCCCGACCACGATGCTGATCGGCATCCTGCTGGTGATCTTCTCGTTCGACCTGGCCACGCCGATCGCCGAGCTGTCGACGTCGATCGCGCGCGGCTCGCTCGGCATTGCGCTCGCATGCGTGCTGTTGTCGTTCCTGATGATGATCACCCGCGCAAAGGCGGTGCCGCAGGTGATCGGCTTCCTGTCGATGGAGAACGGCCTGTTCTTCGCGGCCACGTCGGCCACGCACGGCATGCCGATGGTGGTCGAACTGGGCATCGCGCTCGACGTGCTGATCGGCGTGCTGATCCTGGGGGTGTTCATGTTCCAGATCCGAGAGCAGTTCGACAGCCTCGACATCCGGCACCTCGAAAGGTTGAAGGAAGACGGAGTCGTGGAAGCGCTGCTGTTCGTGCTCGGAATCCCGCTTGCGGGCGGCATCGTGCTGGCGCTGTGGGGCCATCGCGACATCGCGATGGAGCTCAACGTCGCGTTCAGCCTCGGCACGTTCGTGGCCGCGTGCGCGCTGACCGCGCAGGTGATCGCGGGCGGCCCGCTGTTCGTCTGGGAAGACGAGTTCTTCATCGACGCGCTCAACGTCTTCCTGGTCACGCTCACGGCGTTCGTCAGCCTCACCACCGCGCTGTTCTCGCGCCCGTACATGCGCGTGGAACGTGACCGCGGCAAGATGACGCCGCCGCGCCTGCGGCTGTACCACAGCATGTACCAGGTGTTCTGCTTCACGATGCTGCTGGCGCTGATGACCAACAACATGGGCATCCTGTGGGTGGCGATGGAAGCGGCCACGCTGAGCACCGTGCTGCTGGTGAGCGTCTATCGCACCGCGGCCAGCCTCGAGGCTGCATGGAAGTACTTCATCCTGTGCGGCGTGGGGATCGCGCAGGCGCTGTTCGGCACGGTGCTGCTGTACATGGCCGCAGAGAAGGTGATCGGCACCGAGGGGGGCGCGCTGCTGTGGACCAACCTCGACGCGGTCAAGGCACAACTCGATCCCAACATCATCACGCTGGCGTTCGCGTTCCTGTTCATCGGCTACGGCACCAAGGTCGGCCTGGTGCCGGTGCACAACTGGCTGCCCGATGCGCACGCGGAAGGCCCGACGCCCGTATCGGCGGTGCTCTCGGGCCTGCTGCTGAACGTCGCCCTGTACGCGATCCTGCGCTGCAAGGTCCTCACCGACGGCGCGCTGCAAAGTCCGCTGGCGGGCCGCATGATGATGGGATTCGGGCTGCTGTCGGTGGTGGCGGCGGCGTTCCTGCTCACGCGGCAGAAGGACGTCAAGCGCATGTTCGCCTACTCGTCGATCGAGCACATGGGCCTGATGACCTTCGCGTTCGGCCTGGGCGGCCCCATTGCCAACTTCGCCGGCCTGCTGCACATGACGGTGCACTCGCTGGTGAAGTCGGCCATCTTCTTTGCCGTCGGGCACGCGACCCAGAAGGCCGGCACGCAGGTGATGGACGACATCCGGGGCCTGATCAAGGTGAGTCCGACCATCGCCTGGGGCCTGATGCTCGGTTCGCTGGCGATCCTGGGCATGCCGCCGTTCGGCGTGTTCGCCAGTGAGTTCCTGATCATCACCACCGCAATGCGCGAGCAACCATGGGCCACGCCATTCCTGCTGGTGGCGCTCGGCGTGGCGTTCGCGTCGGTGTTCGCGCGCGTGCAACCGATGGTGTTCGGCGACACGTCGCTGCAGCGGCTCGGGCACGCCCCAGCGCTCGTGCCGGTGTTCGTGCACCTGGCGCTCGGCCTGATGCTCGGCCTGTACATCCCGCCCTACCTCGACGCCTGGTACCGCGAGGCGGCGCGGATGATCGGCGGCTGATCGGCGCGCACGACGATGGAACCCGTGTGACGATGAAACCTGCCGGACTCGACCTGCCGTTCGAGCTGCTGCCCGCGCCACTGCCGATGTGGCGCGCGCAGGTGGCGCGCGACCACTGGCAGCCGGTGGCGCGCCGCATCGCGCAGGCAGGCGGTCGCCTGGTGGCGCTGTGGGGCGTCGACCGCCGCGACGACAGCGGCGCGGGCGGCTTCGCGGTGTGCGCGGCGGCGGCCTTGCCCGAGGGGCTGGCGTGGCTCGAACTGGCACTGGAGGCCGACGCGCCCTCGTGCCCGGACCTCGGTGCGATCTTTCCTTGCGCGCAGCGGATGCAGCGCGCGATGACCGACACCACCGGGATCGTCGTCGAAGGCGCTCGCGACGCCCGGCCCTGGCTCGACCACGGCGTCTGGGCGGCGGGATTGCGGCCATTGCGCCGCGACCCGGCACCCGCCGGCGATCCGTGGCCTGCCAGCGCTTATCCTGCCGACTACCCGTTCGTGCGCGTCGAAGGCGACGGCGTGCACGAGATCGCCGTCGGGCCGGTGCACGCCGGCACCATCGAGCCGGGCCACTTCCGGTTCTCGGTGGTGGGCGAAAAGGTGCTGCGGCTGGAGGAGCGCCTGGGCTACGTGCACAAGGGCATCGAGCGGCGCTTCACGCAGCTTTCCCCGCTCGACGCGCACCGGCTGGCGGGCCGCGTGTCGGGCGATTCGACGGTCGCCTTCACGTGGGCCTGGTGCATGGCGCTCGAATCGGCCGCCGGGTGCACGGTGCCCGAACGCGCGCAGTGGCTGCGCGCATTGATGCTCGAGCGCGAGCGCGTGGCCAATCACCTGGGCGACCTGGGAGCGCTCGGCAACGACGCCGGGCTCGCCTTCGGCCTGGCGCAGTTCTCGCGCCTGCGCGAGGAATGGCAGCGCATGTCGATGCTGGCGTTCGGCCACCGGTTCATGATGGACCGCGTGGTACCCGGCGGTGTGGACGCCGACCCCGGAGTCGTGCCGCTGGACCGGATGTCGGAGCAGTGCGACGCGCTCGAGCGCGAGGTGCTCGCGCTGCGTGCGATCTACGACGAGCACGCGGGCCTGCAGGACCGCTTCATGGGCGCCGGACGCGTGTCGCCCGAGCTGGCCGCGCAACTCGGCCTCGCGGGCATGGCCGGGCGCGCCAGCGGACAGCCGGCGGACCTGCGGTGCGATCATCCGTGGCCGCCCTACGACCGTTTCGGGGTGGCGATCGCCACGCAGCGCAACGGCGACGTGGCGGCGCGCGTGGCGGTGCGCTTCGACGAGACGATCGAGTCGCTGCGGCTGGTACGCACGATGTGCGCCGGGTTGCCGGCCGGCCCGGTGCGCGAAGCGGTGCACCTGCCGGGCCGGGAAGCGTTCGGCGCCGGCTGGGTCGAAGGGTGGCGCGGCGAGGTGTTCGTCGCGCTGGAGCTGGGCGCCGACGACCGCATCCGGCGCTGCCACTGCCACGACCCGTCCTGGCAGAACTGGCCGGTGCTCGAGCACGCGGTGATCGGTAACATCGTTCCCGACTTCCCGCTGATCAACAAGTCGTTCAACCTCAGCTATTCGGGACACGACCTCTGATGTGGAGAATCGTCCGGAAAGTCGCGCGCACCGGCATCGTCACCGAGCCGGCGCCGCCGATCGACGACGCACTGCACGTCGCAGTGGAGCGCATCCAGCGCGAAATTCTCGACGTCCTCGGCCAGGCGCTGGCGATCCGCCAGGTGGATGCCGGCTCGTGCAACGGCTGCGAGCTCGAGATCCACGCGCTGAACAATCCCTTCTACAACCTCGAGGGCCTCGGCATCCGCTTCGTGGCCAGCCCGAGGCACGCCGACCTGTTGCTGGTCACCGGACCGGTGTCGCGCCACATGGAGCTTGCGCTGCGGCGCACCTGGGAGGCGATGCCATAGCCGAATCTGGTGGTCGCGGGC
>CAZBTE010000245.1:0-4028 GCA_964494665.1 uncultured Limnobacter sp. | reverse complement strand
CCTGGAGGGTCGAGCCGAGTTTCGCGGCCAGGCGCATGCGCTGTGCCTCGCCGCCCGACAGCGTGGGCGCCGCGCGATCGAGCGCAAGGTAGCCGAGACCGACGTCGGACAGGAACGCGAGCCGCGAGCGGATCTCGGCCAGCACGTCGCGGGCGATCTCCTGCTCGCGGCCGGCGAAGCCCACCTGTCGCAGCCAGCGCGCGCAGTCGCCGATCGGCATCGCCGTCACGTCGGTGATCGACAGGTCGAGCAGCTTCACGGCCAGCGCCGTTCGGTTCAGGCGCTTGCCGGCGCAGGCGGGGCACGGCTCGCCGGCAGCGGCCGCTTCGCCCGCTTCGGCCGGCTCCTCGCCGGCGCGACCCGCGGCCTGCGCGGCGAGCTGGTCGGCGAGCTTCTCGGCGAGGTACCCGATCGCCTCGGTGGTCGTGTCCGCGTCGGAGCGGTTCTTCGGCTCGACCGTCGGCACGTACGGCAGATTCACGCCGGTGCCGACGAAGGCCGGGCACCACCCGAAATTCGAATTGAACGAGAAAATGCGAGGATCGGGCTCGGGAAAGCTCATGCCGCACGACGAGCAGGCGCGCCGGGTGGAGAACAGCTTCGTCTCGAGCGTGGCCGCGGCCTTGCCGTAGCCGTCGGCGTCGCCGCGTTCGACCGCGACGCGCAGCCCATCGAGCGGCGCGGCCACCATCACGAGGCCCTTGCCGAGCTCCAGCGCGCGGCGCAGCGCATCGCGCAGCTGCGCCTCGCCGGCCGCCTCGACCGGCAGGTCGGCCACCGGAAGCTCGATGTCGTGCTCGACGTAGCGGTCGAGACGTGGAAACCGGGCGGTCGGCAGGAACTTGCCGTCGACGCGCAGGTGCTCGTAGCCGCGCGCCCTGGCCCATTTGGCAAGTTCGGAGTAGACGCCCTTGCGGGCGACCACCAGCGGCGCGAGCAGGCCGATGTGGCGGCCGCGATAGTCACGCAGGATGCGCGCGGCGATCGCGTCGAAGCTCTGCGGCTCGATCCGCGACCCGCAATCGGGGCAGTGCTGCCGTCCGAGCTTCACGTACAGCAGGCGAAGGAAATGATAGATCTCGGTGAGCGTCGCCACGGTGCACTTTCGCCCGCCGCGGCTGGTGCGCTGCTCGATCGCCACGGTCGGCGGGATGCCGAACACGCCGTCGACGTCGGGGCGCGACGAGGGCTGGACGAACTGGCGCGCGTAGGCATTGAGCGACTCGAGGTAGCGGCGCTGCCCTTCGCCGAACACGACGTCGAAGGCGAGCGTGGACTTGCCCGAGCCCGAGACGCCGGTGATCACCGTGAACCTGTCGCGCGGAATGCCGACGTCGATGTTCTTCAGGTTGTGCTCGCGCGCGCGGTGAACGAAGATCGATTCGCGCGCCCGCTCTCGCAGTACGCTCTGAAGCGGGCTTGCGGCGGGCTCGCCGGCCTGTAGTGCCGTTGCGTGCGTTTCGCTGCCGGTCGAGCCACCCTGCATCGCCTCGGCGTACTGCGCCAGTGCCTTGCCGGTGTGCGTGCGCGCTTCGCGCGCCAGTTGTTCGGGCGTGCCGACGGCGACGACGCGGCCGCCCGCTTCGCCGCCGTCGGGGCCCAGGTCGATCAGCCAGTCGCTGGCGCGGATCACGTCGAGGTTGTGCTCGATGACCAGCAGCGAGTGTCCGGCCGCGAGCAGCTTGCGGAACGCGCGCAGCAGCCTGGCGACGTCGTCGAAGTGCAGGCCGGTGGTCGGTTCGTCGAACATGAACAGCGTGCCGCGACGCCCGGTCCGGGCGAACGCATGGCCCGGTGTACCGGCCTGCGTCAGGCCCTCGCTGGCCGCGCCGGCAAGGAAGCCGGCGAGTTTCAGGCGCTGGGCCTCGCCTCCCGAGAGCGTGGGTACCGGCTGGCCGAGTCGAAGGTAGTCGAGTCCGACGTCGGCCAGCGGCTGCAGGCGGGCGCGGATGTCGTGTTCGCCGGCGAACAGCTCGAGCGCCTCGTTCACGGTCAGCGCGAGCACGTCGGCGACCGAGCGCGTGCGACCGTCGCGGCCGGCGATCGTGACGTCGAGCACTTCGGCGCGGAAGCGCTTGCCGTCGCAATCGGGGCAGCGCAGGTAGACGTCGGACAGGAACTGCATCTCGACGTGCTCGAAGCCGTTGCCGCCGCAGGTCGGGCAGCGGCCGTCGCCGGCGTTGAAGCTGAACGTGCCGGCGGTGTAGCCGCGCTCCCTGGCCAGTTCAGTGCCGGCGAAGCGCTTGCGGATCGGATCGAAGGCGCCGACGTAGCTGACCGGATTGCTGCGCGCGGTCTTGCCGATCGGCGACTGGTCGACGAAGGCAACGTCGCCGATCCAGTCATCGCCGAGCAGGCGGTCGTGCGCACCGGGCGCCTCGGTGGCCTTGCCGCGAGCCTTGAGCAGCGCGGGCAGCAACACGTCCTGCATCAACGTCGACTTGCCGGAGCCCGAGACGCCGGTCAGGCACACCAGTCGCTCGAGCGGGATCTCGACGGTGATGCCGTCCAGGTTGTGTTCGCGCGCGCCTTCGACGATCAGCTTCCTGGTGGACGGCCCGACCGGCTGCGGCCGCCCGGTGTCGACTTGCCTGCGGCCCGACAGGTAGGCGCCGGTCAGCGTGTCGGCGGCCCGCAGCGCGCGCGAATCGCCGTCGTACACGACGCGTCCGCCGCGCTCGCCGGGACCGGGGCCGATGTCGATCACGCGGTCCGCGGCGTACATCACCTGCGGATCGTGCTCGACCACCACCAGCGAGTTGCCGGCGTCGCGCAGCCGCTGCATCACCCCGATGACGCGATGCATGTCGCGCGGGTGCAGGCCGATCGATGGCTCGTCGAGGACGAACAGCGTGTTGACCAGCGAAGTGCCGAGCGCGGTGGTCAGGTTGATGCGCTGCACTTCGCCGCCCGACAGCGTGCGCGACTGGCGATCCAGCGTCAGGTAGCCGAGGCCGACCTCCTGCAGGTAGCGCAGCCTCGCGCGGATCTCGGTGAGCAGCAGATCGGTGGCTTCGTCGAGCGGCGCCGGAAGCTTCAGCGCATCGAAGAACTCCGCCACGCGGTCTATCGGCAGCAGCATCAGGTCGTGGATGGACAGCGCGTGCGAACCGAGGCGCCACAGCAGCGCATCCGGCTTGAGTCGCGCGCCGCCGCAGGCGGTGCAGGGCGTGTACGAGCGGTATTTCGACAGCAGCACCCGGATGTGCATCTTGTAGGCCCGCGACTCGAGCCAGTCGAAGAAGCGCCGGATGCCGTACCACTGCGTCTGCCACTTGCCGGTCCAGTCGTCGCCACCTTCGATGACCCAGCGACGGTGCGCGTCGCCGAGCGCACGCCAGGGCACGTCGAGCGGCACGCCGGCGGCCGGTGCGTACTTCGCCATCTCGCGCTGGCATTCGCTGAAGCTCTCGGTCTGCCACGGCCTGACCGCGCCCTCGGCCAGCGTCTTGCCTTCGTCGGGGATGACGAGGCCGAGATCGATGCCGATCACGCGACCGAAGCCGCGGCAGGTCTCGCAGGCGCCGAGCGGCGAGTTGAACGAGAACAGGCTGGGTAGCGGGTCGACGTAGGCGATGTCGCATTCGGCGCAGTGCAGGCCGGTGCTGAAGCGCCAGCGCACCGACTCGCCGCCGTCATCATCGAGCACGTGCACCGACAGCTGGCCGTGGCCGCGCGCGAACGCCTGCTCGACCGCGTCCGCCACACGCGCATCGTCGACGCCGCCGAGGCGGAAGCGGTCCTGCACCACGTGCAGCCATCGTTCGGTGGCGGCCTGCTCGACCGCCTGCACGCGTGTGTAGCCCTGCGCCTCGAGATGCGCGCGGACTTCGTCCTCGCCGAAGTTGGCCGGCACCCGCACCGGGAACGACACGACCAGCCGGGGATCGCCGGCCGCTGCCGCCCTTGCGGCGATGGCCTCGCGCACGCTCGCCACCGTGTCGCGGCGCACCGGGCGCGCGCAACTGCGGCAATGCAGCGTCGCGGCGCGCGCGTACAGCAGCTTCAGGTGATCGTTCAGCGCGTTC
>CAZBTE010000244.1:0-4032 GCA_964494665.1 uncultured Limnobacter sp. | reverse complement strand
CCTACCAGTCCGCCAGGTCGCGGCTCGTGCGCTGTTCGCGCACCAGGGTGATGCGCCACAGCCGCTCGTCGCGCAGCCAGTGCCAGGTGCGCGCACGGTGCCGGCCGTCGCGCGAGAGCTGGATCATCTCGGTGACCTCGTTGCCGGGGTCGGCGGCGAAGCCGAAACGCATGTAAAGGGTCTGCGGCTCGATGGCGCGGATTTCGCCGCGTACCCGGCCGTCGTCGATCAGCAGCCGATCCTCGTGCGCGATGCCGGTGTAGACGAGTTCGGTCGTGCGGCCGTCATCCCAGCGGTAGCGGCTGGTTTGCCGATAGGCGAACGGCCCGTAGTCGGGGCATTCGACCTTGATGCGGAACGCGTAGTTCTCCTGCACCGTGCGGTCGGCCGGGTCGATGTGGGTGTAGTCGCCCTCCCAGATGCCGACATGCTGGCGCAGCAGTGCGAGCGTCGCGTTCGCTGCGCTCACGCGGCGTGCGCCGTGGCCGGCTCCGGTTCCTCGTGGCACCGGCCGTGCGGGCACATCGCTTCCATGTAGTCGGCGTCGACGCTCAGGCGCTCGATGAGGAAGTCGACGAACGCACGCACCTTCGGCGACTTGCCCTGGCCGCGCGGAAATACGGCGCTCATGTCGAGGGTCGGGCCCTCCCAGCCCGCGAGCACGCGCACCACGCGGCCCTGGGCGACATCGGGCTTCACCATGACGTCGGCGCCGATCATCAGGCCTTCGCCGGACAGCAGCGCACCGCGCAGCGCCGCGGGATCGTTGGTGACAAGCACCGGGTCGATGGGGTATTCGGCCTCGTGTTCGCCATTGCGCAGCCGCCAGGCGTAGTCGTTGCCGCTGCTGCGATGGTAAGCGCTCATCGCGAAGGTGCGATGGTGCACCAGTTCGTCGGGATGGCGCGGTTCGCCGTGCTGCGCGACGTACATCGGGTTCGCATACACCTGCGTGCGGAACGAGATCAGGCGGCGGGCGACCAGGCCTGGATCCTTCAGATTGCCGATGCGCAGCGCGAGGTCGAATTCCTTGCCGATCAGGTCGAGGGAATCGTTGGTGAGCTCCATCTCGACGCGCACTTCCGGATAGCGCAGGTAGAACTCGCCGAGCAGCGGCGCGATCCAGGTGACGCCGAAGGAATAAGGAGCGTTGAGCCGCAACCAGCCGCGCGGCCCGTTCTGCAACTGGCCGACCGCGCTCTCGGCTTCGTCGAGCACGCGCGCGATGTGCTGGCTGTGCTCGAAATAGATGTTGCCGGCTTCGGTGAGACCGAGCTTGCGGGTGGTCCGGTGCATCAACTGCGTGCCGAGGCGTGCCTCGAGGTCCTGGATCTTGCGGCTCACCGTGGTCTTGGGCAGCCGCAGCGCGCGCGCCGCACCGATGAAACTTCCGTGCTCGACCACCTTGACGAAGACCAGGGTGTCGTTGAGATCGCGTGACATGGGGTCCTTCCTTGCCTGGGCCGATCGGCCCACAGACGGGACAATATTTTCCAAAAGCCGGGACTAATCAAGACCGTTCGTCGCGCCTATCCTGTCCTTGCAACGCAATTGAGGCCAGAGCAATGGATACGGATATTCAACAGCGAACCGCCGATCAAGCACTTGTACCGGGCGCGGGTGGTCCAGGGACGGACTATCCCGCCCACGGGAGTGAAAGTACCACCAGCGGGATAATCGTCGGCATTGGGCGACAGCTGGGCCTGCGCCGGCACCTGGCGCGGGTCGGCGTGGTGCTCGGGTTCGTGGCGCTCGTGGCGGTCGCCGTCGGGGCCTTCGGCTCGGGGGACGGCGAGGAGGCGGGCATCGGGCAGATGCCGCCACCCGAAGTCAGCGTGTCGACCGTGGTGGCCCGCAGCGTGCAGCCCTGGGACGAGTTCACCGGGCGCGTCACCGCGGTCGAGAGCGTCGAACTGCGCCCGCGCGTCAGCGGCTATGTCGAGCGCGTCGCCTATGAAGAAGGGCAGTTCGTCCGCAAGGGCGACCTGCTGTTCCTGATCGACCAGCGCAGCTATCGCGCGGAGTACGAGCGCGCCCGCGCCGAGCTGGCCCGCGCGCGCAGCGCGGCGGCGCTGGCCCGCAGCCAGGACGAACGCACGCAGGAGCTCCTGCTGGCGCGTGCAGCCTCGCAGGAGGAGTCCGACGAGCGCGGCGCGGCTGCCGACCAGAGCCTCGCGGCAGTCCGGGCGGCCGAGGCGGCGCTCGAGCGCGCGCGGCTCGATCTCGAATTCACCGAGGTGCGCTCGCCGATCGATGGCCGCGCGGGCCGCGCACGGGTCACCGCCGGCAACCTGGCGCAGGCCGACAGCACGCTGCTCGCCACCGTGGTGTCGGTCGATCCGGTGTACGTGTACTTCGACACCGACGAACAGACCTACCTGCGTTACCTGGCGCTGTCGCACAGCGGCGAGCGCGCCGCGTCCGGCAACGCGGTGCGCATCGGGCTCGCGAACGAGGCCGGCTTCCCGCATCCGGGCAGCGTCGATTTCGTCGACAACCAGGTCGATGCGAGCACCGGCACGATGCAACTGCGCGCGCTGGTGCCGAACCCCGACCGGCTGCTGGTCCCGGGACTGTTCGCGCGCGTGCAGCTGCAGGCCGGCGACGACCGCGCGGCGCTGCTGATCGACGACAAGGCCGTGCTGACCGACCAGGACCGCAAGTACGTCTACGTGCTTGGCCCGGGCAATGCGGCCGTGCGCAAGGACATCGAGCTCGGCCGGAGCGCCGGCGACCTGCGCGTCGTGACCTCCGGCCTCGCGCCGGGCGACCAGGTCATCGTCAACGGCATGCAGAAGGTGTTCTTCGAGGGCATGCCGGTGTCGCCGCAACGCGTGGCGATGGGCGAGCCGTCGCCGGGCGCGGTGCACGTCGCGGCCGGCACGAACTGAGGGGCGGCCATGGACTTCTCCAGGTTCTTCATCGACCGGCCGATCTTCGCCGCGGTGCTCTCGATCGTGATCTTCGCCGCCGGGCTGATCGCGCTGCCGGGCCTGCCGGTGACCGAATATCCCGATGTCGTGCCGCCTACCGTGATCGTGCGCGCCGTGTATCCCGGCGCGAATCCCAAGGTGATCGCCGAGACCGTCGCGACGCCGCTCGAGGAGGCGATCAACGGCGTCGAGGACATGATGTACGTGAAGTCGGTCGCGGGCAGCGACGGCGTGCTGCTGACGACCGTGACCTTCCGTCCCGGCACCGATCCCGACGATGCGCAGGTGGCCGTGCAGAACCGCGTGAGCCAGGCGCTCGCGCGCCTGCCGGAAGACGTGCGCCGCCAGGGTGTCGTGACGCAGAAGCAGTCGCCGACGCTCACCATGGTCGTGCACCTCACTTCGCCGCAGGGCAGCTACGACTCCCTCTACCTGCGCAACTACGCGACGCTCAAGGTGAAGGACGAGCTCGCGCGCCTGCCGGGCGTCGGCAGCGCGCAGATGTGGGGCTCGGGCGATTACGCGATGCGCATCTGGCTCGACCCGGACAAGGCCGCCGCGCGCGGCCTCACGGCCGGCGACATCGTGCGCGCGGTGCGCGAGCAGAACGTGCAGGTCTCCGCGGGCCAGCTCGGCGCCGAACCGGCGCCGAACGGCAGCGACTTCCTCGTCTCGATCAATGCGCAGGGGCGCCTGCAGACCGAGGAGGAGTTCGGGCGGATCGTGGTGAAGAGCGGGCCCGACGGCGAGATCGTGCGGCTCGCCGATGTCGCGCGCCTCGAACTCGGCGCCGGCGACTACACGCTGCGCTCGCAGCTCGACAACCGGGATGCGGTCGCGATCGGCATCTTCGAGTCGCCGGGCGCCAATGCCATCGCGGTATCCGATGCCGTGCGCGAGCGCATGGCGGAATTGTCGGGCCGCTTCCCGCCGGACATGGATTACAGCGTGGTCTACGACCCCACCGTGTTCGTGCGCGATTCGGTGAAGGCGGTCATCGTCACGCTGCTCGAGGCCGTGGTGCTGGTCGTGCTGGTGGTGATCCTCTTCCTGCAGACCTGGCGTGCGTCGATCATTCCGCTGATCGCGGTGCCGGTGT
>CAZBTE010000243.1:0-4036 GCA_964494665.1 uncultured Limnobacter sp. | reverse complement strand
CGCTGATGCGCCAGGACCCCGACATCATCATGGTGGGCGAGATCCGCGACCTCGAAACGGCCGAGATGGCGATCCAGGCCGCGCTGACCGGACACCTGGTGCTGTCGACGCTTCACACCAACGACGCACCGTCGGCAATCACGCGCCTGCTCGACCTGGGCGTGCCCCCCTACCTGCTCAACGCCACGCTGATCGGCGTGATGGCGCAACGCCTGGTGCGAACGCTGTGCGAGTCGTGCAAGAAGGCGGGCGGCGAACTGGCCGAGGACGAGTGGAACGCGCTGATCAAGCCGTTTCGCGCGGCCAGGCCGAAGAACGTGTACCACCCGGTGGGCTGCCTCGAGTGCCGCATGACCGGCTACCGCGGCCGCAGCGGCCTGTACGAACTGCTGGTGCTCGACCCGGGGCTGCGCGAGCTGATCAACGACAAGCCGGACCTGGGCGCGATCCGGCGCCGCGCGATTCGCGGCGGGCTCAAGCCGCTGCGACTGGCCGGCGCGCAGAAGATCGCCGCCGGCACGACGACCTGCGAGGAAGTACTGAAGGCGGCTCCGCCGATCAGCGACTGATCTCCTGCGAAAGACCGCGGTACAGGGTCGATCCCGATCCGCCGGTGCCGGGCACGCGTGTCATAATCCGGCGCCATTGCGTCCCAGCCAGGAGAACCTTCCATGTCGTTGCTCACGCGCATTCCCGCGGCGGCCGCATTCGTCGCCGCCGCCTTGTCGATCGCCGCGCCGGCGGCCGCGCAGACCGAAGTCAAGCTGGCCTACGCGCTGGCGGTGAACTCCCATTACGGGGCCGGGGCCGCGGCCTGGGCCGAGACGACCGAGAGGCTGAGCAACGGCAAGCTCAAGTTCAAGCAGTTCCCGTCCAGCGCGCTGGGCGGCGAGCGCGAAACCGTCGAGAGCGTGCAGTTGGGCACGCTCGAGGCCGTCATTGTCTCGAGCGGCACGTTGAGCAACTTCGTTCCCGAAGTGGGCGTCACCGACATCCCGTTCCTGTTCCGCGACCTGGCGCATGCGCGCTCGGTGCTCGACGGCAAGGTCGGCCAGGACCTGCTCGCCAAGTTCCCGGCGCGCGGCCTGATCGCGCTCGCCTGGGGCGAGCAGGGCTTTCGCCATCTCACCAACAGCAAGCACCCGGTGCAGAAGCCCGACGACATGAAGGGCCTGAAGATCCGCACCATGGAGAACCCGGTGCACATCACCGCGTTCAGGACGCTCGGTGCCGCGCCCACGCCGATGGCCTGGCCGGAGGTGATCGGCGCGCTGCAGCAGGGCACCATCGACGGCCAGGAGAACCCGATGTCGGTGATCGTGTCGGCCAAGCTGGCACAGGTGCAGAAGCATCTGACGCTGACGGGCCACGTCTATTCGCCGGCTGCGCTGATGGTCTCCACCAAGCTGTGGAACAGCCTCGATGCCGAGGGCAAGAAGGCGCTCACCGAGGGCGCCAAAGCCGGCGTGGCGGCGATGCGCGGCTTCGTCGACGAGGTCGAGCGCAAGGGCGTCGAGGACGTCCGCGCGGCCGGCATGCAGGTCGTCGTGCTCGACGACAAGTCGAAGGCGGCATTCCAGCAGGCGCTCGGGCCGGCCTACAAGCAATACGAGAGCCGCTACACGAAGGCGCTGATCGACAGCATCGCCAACGCGAAGTAGCGCAGCGCGCGCCAACTGCCCGTAATGGAGGCATTCGAGCGCGCGTTCGTCGCCGCCAACCGCTGGGCGCTCATCGCGCTGCTCGCGGCGATGGCGTGCATCGTGTTCGCCAACGTCGCGCTGCGCTACCTGACCAACGACTCGCTCGTGTGGGCCGAGGAGGTCGCCAGGCACCTGATGATCTGGCTGACCTTCCTCGGCGCCGGCCTCGTGCTGCGCTTCGGCGGACACATCGCGATCGAGAACCTGCACGACGTGCTGCCGGGGCGCGGAGGGCTGTTTCTGCGCGCCCTGATCGTGGCCGCGCTGCTGGCGTTCTTCGCGCTGATGGCCTGGCAGGGCGCGCTGTACACCAGCGTGATGCGCTTCCAGACCACCGCGGCCACCGGCATCTCGTTCGGCTGGGCCTACGTTGCCATGCCGCTCGGGTTCGTGCTGTTGATCGTGCACCTGCTGCTGGTCGCGCGCCGCTACGTGCTCGAGCGGCGTGTCGTGGCGTCCGACGAGATCGACGCCGAAACGGCCGCCACCCTCTGAACGCGGCTCCGAGCGCCGCGCGCCGACCACTGGAGACGAAGACTTGGCGCTGACCCTCTTCGTCGCGGCGCTCGTGTTGCTGGCGATCGGCGTGCCGATCGCCTTCGCGCTGGCGATGGCCGCCTCGATCGCGGTGCTGGCCGGCGGGCGCTACCCGCAGGTGGTGGTGCTCAAGGAGATGTTCACCGGCCTCGACAGCTTCCCGCTGATGGCGGTGCCGTTCTTCATCCTGGCGGCCGAGCTCATGAGCGGCGGTGCGCTCACCGCCGTGTTGCTGCGCTTCGCGGCGCAGTTCGTCGGGCACCTGCGCGGCGGGCTGGGCTACGCCAACGTGCTGTCGCTGACGTTGTTCTCGGGCGTCTCGGGCTCGGCGATGGCCGACGTGGCCGGGCCCGGCGCGATGATGTCGCGCATGATGGAGAAGGCCGGCTACGACCGCACGTATGCCGCCGCGCTCACCGCGAGCACCGCGATCATCGGGCCGGTGATCCCGCCGTCGATCATCATGATCATCTACGCGCTGCAGGACGAGAACGTCTCGGTCGGCGCGCTGTTCATGGCGGGCTTCGTGCCCGGCGTGCTGATCGCGCTGGCGATGGCCGCCACCAACTGGTGGGTATGCCGGCGGCGCAACTACGCGGCGAGCGCGGTGCGTCCGCCGTTACGCGAGATGCTGCGCAACACCTGGCTGGCGCTGCCGGCGCTGATGCTGATCGTGCTGATCCTGGTCGGCATCCGCTTCGGCGTCTTCACGCCCACCGAGGCGTCGGTGGTGGCGGTGTTCTACGCGCTGGCGTGCGGCAAGTGGATCTACCGCACGCTGCGCTGGAGCGCGCTGCCGGCCATCGTCGCGCGTGCGGCGCTGCTCACCGCGGCGGTGCTGCTGATCGTGGGGGCCTCGGCCGCGTTCGCGTGGGTGCTGACGATCGAGCGCATCCCGCAGACGCTGGCCGAGACGCTGGTCGGCTGGAACCTGCAGCCGCTCACGTTCCTGGCGGCGGTGAACCTGCTGCTGCTCGCCTTCGGCATCTTCCTCGAGCCGCTGCCCGGCGTGATGATCCTGGTGCCGATCCTGGCGCCCATTGCCGCGTCGCTCGGCATCGACCCGCTGCACTTCGCGATCGTGGTGATCGTGAACCTCACGCTGGGGATGATCACGCCGCCGGTGGGCGGGCTGCTGTTCGTCACGTCGGTGACCGTGAAGGTCAGCGTGACCGCGTTGGTGCGCGAACTACCGCCGTTCCTGCTCGCGCACCTGCTGGTGCTGGCGCTGCTGACCCTGTTCCCGGCGATGTCGACCTGGCTGCCGCACGCGTTGGGCTTCAGGTAGGCACCGGGCGCCTACTTCGACAGCTCCCGCATCGCCCGCTCCAGCCCCTGCAGCGTCACCGGGTACATCCGGTTGTGCAGGATCTGGCGGATCACCGCGATCGACTGCCGGTACTCCCACACGCCCTCGGGCTCGGGATTGAGCCAGGCGAACTTCGGAAAACGCTCGACCAGCCGGCGCAGCCAGACGGCGCCGGCTTCCTCGTTGTTGTACTCGACCGAGCCTCCCGCCTGCAGCACCTCGTAGGGGCTCATCGTGGCGTCGCCGACGAAGATCAGCCGGTAGTCGGGGTTGTACTTGCGGATGATGTCCCAGGTGTCGAAGCGCTCGGCGTGGCGACGATTGTTGTTCTTCCACAGGAAGTCGTAGACGCAGTTGTGGAAGTAGTAGAACTCCAGGTGCTTGAACTCGCTCTTCGCGGCCGAGAACAGCTCCTCGGTCTGCCGGATGTGGTCGTCCATCGTGCCGCCGACGTCGAGCAGCATCAGCACCTTGATCGTGTTGTGCC
>CAZBTE010000242.1:519-4063 GCA_964494665.1 uncultured Limnobacter sp. | reverse complement strand
CCTTCGAACTCGGTGAGGAACGACAGCAGCCATTCGTCGACGCGGTCGGTGAGCAGCAGCACCTCGACGCCCTTCTTGCGGAACACCTCGAGATGCGGGCTGTTGCGCGCGGCGGCAGGCGTCTCCGCCGTGACGTAGTAGATCCTGTCCTGCCCTTCCTTCATGCGCGCGACGTAGTCGGCGAGCGACACCGTCTGCGTGTCTTCGTTCGACGCCGTGGAGGCGAAGCGCAGCAGCGCGACGATGCGGTCGCGGTTGCCGAAGTCCTCGCCGACGCCTTCCTTGACCACCGCGCCGAACTCGCGCCAGAAGCTCGCGTAGTCGTCGGGCTTGTTCTCCGCGAGGTCCTCGAGCAGCGACAGCACGCGCTTGGTCGACCCTTCGCGGATCATCCGCACGTCGCGGCTTTCCTGCAGGATCTCGCGCGAGACGTTCAGCGGCAGGTCGTTCGAGTCGATGATGCCGCGCATGAAGCGCAGCCACGCGGGCAGCAGCTGCTCGGCGTCTTCCATGATGAAGACGCGTCGCACGTACAGGCGCACGCCGCTGCGGCGGTTGCGGTCCCACAGGTCGAAGGGCGCGCGCGACGGGACGTAGAGCAGCGTCGTGTACTCGGTGCGGCCCTCGACGCGCGCGTGCGTCCACGCCAGCGGGTTTTCTTCGCCGTGCGACAGGTGCTGGAAGAAGCTGCGGTACTGCTCGTCGTCGATCTCGCTCTTCGGGCGCGCCCACAGCGCGCTCGCCTGGTTCACCGTCTCCCATTCGTCGGTGGCGCGCATCTCCTTCGCTTCGGCGTCCCACTCCTCCTTGCGCATGAGGATCGGCAGCGAGATGTGGTCCGAATAGCGGCGCACGATCGACTTCAGCTTCCACGGCGAAAGCAGGTCCTCGAAGCTCGTCTCGTCCAGCTCGGTCTCGGCGGCGACCTCGCCCGGCGACGCGTTTCGCAGGTGCAGCGTGACGTCGGTGCCGCGCGCGGCCTTCTCGACCGTCTCCACCGAGAACTCGCCGGTGCCGTCGGACTCCCAGCGCACCGCCTGGTCGGCGGGCAGCCCGGCCCGACGCGAGACGACGGTGACGCGGTCGGCGACGATGAACGCCGAATAGAAGCCGACGCCGAACTGGCCGATCAGCTGCGCGTCGCGCGCCTCGTCGCCCGAGAGCTTGCCGAAGAACTCGCGCGTGCCCGAGCGCGCGATCGTGCCGAGGTGCTCGACGGCCTCGTCGCGCGACAGCCCGATGCCGTTGTCGGAGATCGTCAGCGTGCGCGCCTTCGGGTCGACGTCGATGCGGATCTGCAGCTCGCCGTCGCCTTCGAGCAGCTCCGGCTGGTTCAGCGCCTCGAAGCGCAGCCGGTCGCAGGCGTCGGAGGCGTTGGAGATCAGCTCGCGCAGGAAGATCTCGCGGTTGCTGTACAGCGAGTGGATCATCAGCTGCAGCAGCTGCTTGACCTCGGTCTGGAATCCCAACGTTTCCTTCATCGCACCCATGTCGTGTTCCCCGATTCGTTGGCCTGCGGACGCACCCGCTCCGGCGGCGGCCTGTCCGCCGCGCCGCGGCCCGCCCGACGACACGTACCCGCGCCGGCAGGCGCGCCGGCACGCGCGCACAATGGGGGCAAGCCCGCGCGTTTCAAGCCAGTTCGAGCTGCGCGTCCTTCACCCGCGGCTCCAGCAAGCGCCCCTTGCGCGCGCGCGCACCGGCCCAGGCCTCGAGCGACGACGCACCGAATACCCGGTCGACCGCCTTGCCGCCGCGCCCGGCGCCGCGGATGCGCACGCCGGCTCCGCCGAACACGATCGCCTGGCGCAGCGCATCCTTCGGGTCGAGCCCCATCAGGATCAAGCCGCGCCCGCCGTTCCTGAGCACCTTCAGCTCGTCCAGGCCGAACACCAGCGCCTTGCCTTCGGCCGACACGCACAACACGCGCGCCATCCCGGGCGTAAACAGCGCCGGACGCAGCGGCACGTCGTCGGCGTCCAGCGTGAGGAAGCCCTTGCCCTGGCGCGTGCGCCCGACCAGGTCGGCGGCCTGGCACAGCAGTCCGTTGCCGCCACGCGTGGCGAGCAGCACCCCGGTGTCGGCGGGAGCGGCGAATGCGTGCTCGATGCGCGATCCCGGCTCGAGTTCGACGAAGCTGGTGACCGGTGCGCCGTCGCCGCGCGCCGACGGCAGCTGCGCCACCGGAACCGAGTAGACCCGTCCGTTGGTGGCGATCGCGAACAACTGGTCGGTGGTCATCACCTCGAACGCCCCGTACGGTCCGTCGCCGGCCTTGTAGCCGAATTGCGAGGCGTCGTGCCCGTGTCCCTGGCGCGCGCGCACCCAGCCCTTTTCGGACACGATCACCGTCACCGGCTCCTCGGGCACCCGCAGCTCCACCGTGGTGCGCTCGGCGGCCTCGATCAGCGTGCGGCGGGCATCGCCGTACTGCTTCGCGTCGGCCTCGATCTCACGCACCACCTGCCGGCGCATCGCCGCGGGACTGGCCAGCAACGCCTCCAGCGAAGCTTTCTCGGCGCGCAGCTCGGCCAGCTCGCGCTCGATGCGGATTGCCTCGAGTCGTGCCAGCTGGCGCAGGCGGATCTCCAGGATGTCGTCAGCCTGGCGCTCGCTCAGCCCGAACGCGGCCATCAGCGCGGGCTTCGGTTCGTCGGACTCGCGAATGATGCGGATCACCTCGTCGATGTTCAGCAGCACGAGCTGCCGGCCTTCGAGGATGTGGATGCGCTCGCCCACCTTGCCCAGACGGTGCTCGGTACGCCGGGTCACGGTGCGCACCCGGAATTCGCACCACTCCGACAGGATCGCCACGAGGCCCTTCTGGCGCGGCCGGCCGTCCAGGCCGATCATCACCAGGTTCATCGGCACGCCGGTTTCCAGGCTGGTGTGGGCGCGCAGCACGCGCAGCAGCTCGTGCTGCTCGATGCGCGAGGTGCGCGGCTCGAACACCAGCCGCACCGGCGCATCCTTGCCCGACTCGTCGCGCACCGCGTCGAGCACGCCGAGCAGCGTCTGCTTCAGCTGCAACTGCTCGGGCGTGAGCGACTTCTTGCCCGCGCGCACCTTCGGATTGCTGAGCTCCTCGATCTCTTCGAGCACCTTCTGCGTCGACACGCCGTGCGGCAGCTCGGTGACCACCAGCTGCCACTGGCCGCGCGCCAGGTCCTCGATGGCGTGGCGCGCGCGAACCTTGATCGATCCGCGCCCGCTGGCGTACACGTCACGGATCTCGGACGCCGACGAGATGATCTGGCCACCACCCGGAAAATCGGGGCCCGGCATCAGCGCCAGCAGCGCGTCGACATCGGATTTGGGGTTCTTGAGCATCGCCACCGCGGCGGCGGCAACCTCGCGCAGGTTGTGCGGCGCGATCTCGGTGGCCATGCCCACGGCGATGCCCGAGGCACCGTTGAGCAGCACCATCGGAAGGCGCGCCGGCAGCAGCATTGGCTCCTCGGTGGAGCCGTCGTAGTTGCCGGTGAAGTCGACCGTGCCCTGGTCGATCTCGTCCAGCAGCAGGCGCGCGAACGGCGTCAGGCGC
>CAZBTE010000242.1:0-509 GCA_964494665.1 uncultured Limnobacter sp. | reverse complement strand
GGCGCGCCTCGGTGTAGCGCATCGCCGCGGCGGCGTCGCCGTCGCGCGAGCCGAAGTTGCCCTGGCCGTCGATCAGCGGATAGCGCAGCGTGAACGGCTGCGCCATCCGCACCAGCGCATCGTAGGCGGCGACGTCACCGTGCGGGTGGTACTTGCCGAGCACGTCGCCCACCACGCGCGCCGACTTCACCGGCTTGGCGGCGGGCCCCAGGCCCATCGCGTTCATCGCGTACAGGATGCGCCGCTGCACCGGTTTCTGGCCGTCGCACACGTCGGGCAGCGCGCGCCCCTTGACCACCGAGATCGCGTAGTCGAGATAGGCGCGCTCGGCGTATTGCGCCAGCGTCAGCGAATCCTCGGCCGGCTGATCGGCCGCAAACAGATCCAGCTCCTGCATCTCAGTTGCTCCAGCGGATTGCGTGCCGCGCCTGGCACGCGCAAAGGCGCAGGCCGGCGGCCCTGGGCGCGCTTCGAACGAGGACGCAGGTCATCAGATGTCCACCTCGGCT
>CAZBTE010000241.1:0-4073 GCA_964494665.1 uncultured Limnobacter sp. | reverse complement strand
CCAGCAACGTGGCGCCGGGGGCCAGAAGCTCGATCCACCTCACGACCCAGGGCGAAGGAGGCAGGCCTTCGGCGGCCGGCGCTGGCGCGCACGGATGCTGCGAAACGGACATATTCCTCGGCTCCTCGGGATCGATCCGCTACATTACGACGGATCCCCGACGGAGATCGACGATCGAGACCCCCGCCGCCCCTCCACGGCATGCCGCATCGCGCCGTGACCTCGCGATCTGCGCCACAGCGCTGGGTGCCGCCGCGCTGCTCGCGTTCGCGGCGCACTTCGCCCCCGCGCTGATCGGCTGGCGCAGCGCGCTCACGCTGTCCACGCTGGTCTCGATCGCCGGCCTCGGCTGGGTGTGCGCAAGCCTGCAACGGCGCCTGGAATCGAGCGAAAACACCGCGGCGCTGCTGAGCGAACTGAACAGCCGCCAGCAGGCGGCCGAGCACCTGGCGGCGCTCGGTTCGTGGGTTCACGACCTGCGACGCGGCACGCTGCACTGGAGCGGCGGTGCGTTCCGGCTGTTCGGCATCGAACCCACGGCCGGCGTGCCCACGCCGCGCGAGTTCCTCGCGCACATCCACCCGAACGACCAGGAACGCTGGCAGGAAGCGCACCGGCGCGCGTTGAAGAGCGGCCGCGAGGCGCGCGTGGAGTTCCGCTGGATGCGCACCAGCGGCGAAGTCGTGTGGGTGCGCAGCGTGGGGCGCCCCGAGCTCGACGCTGGCGGCGAGGCGGTGCGCATGACCGGCGTGGTGCAGGACATCACCGGCATGCGCGCGATGCAGCAACAGCTGGCCGCCAGCGAGGCGAAGTTTCGCGACCTCACCCACCTGAGCTCGGACTGGATCTGGGAGACCGACGCGCAGCACCGCGTCACGTTCCTGTCGGACTCGATCGACGCGGTGCTCGGCCCGTGGCGGCGCGCGCTGATCGGACGCCGGCGCTGGGAGATGAGCGAAGCCGACTTCCTGCGTCCCGACTGGGACTCGCACCGCGCCGCCTGCGAAGCACACAAGCCGTTCGAGGACTTCGAATTCGCCCAGATCGACCCGCAGGGCAACGTCTACCACCTGTCGCTGAGCGGCAGTCCGGTGTCCGACGACACCGGCCGCTTCGCCGGCTATCGCGGCACCGGCCGCGACATCACGCGCGAGAAGCAGCAGCGCATGCTGCTCGAGATCGAGGGGGACGTCGCCGCGATCATGCGCGAGCAGACCGAGCCGGGACGCGTCATCACCGCGATCATCATCACGTTGTGCGGCAAGCTGGGGTGGATCGGTGGCACGCACCTGGTGCGCGCCGGCCGCGGCCTGGCCGCGCGCGAACGCTGGGGCTACCCGGCATTCACGAAGATGGTCTCCGAGCTGCCCGAGGAGATCGCGATCGACGAAGGCGGCGTCGAGGGCAGCTGCTGGCACGAGGGCCAGCACGCGTGGATCACCGACCTCGCCGCGCATCCGGTATTCACCGCCCGCTATCGCACCCGGTCGCTCGGCGCGAAAGCCGCGTTCATCGCGCCGATCCGCGATGAACAGGGCCGTACGCTGAGCCTGCTGCTGTTCCTCGGCCCGGACGCGTTCCGCGGCCAGGAGTTTCTCGGCCAGGCCGCCGAGACGCTGTCGCGCACGCTGTCGCTGTACCTGCAGCGCAAGGCCGCGGAGCACCGCCTTCTGCATGCGTCGATGCACGATGCCCTCACCGGGCTGGCCAACCGCGCCTCACTGCTGCAGCAACTCGACACGCGACTGCAGTCGGGCGCGCCGGCCGCGCTGCTCTACGTCGACCTGGACCGCTACAAGCTGATCAACGACACGCTCGGCCACGCCGCCGGCGACAAGGCCCTGGTCGAGGTGGCGCGCCGCCTGCGCGCTGCGGTGGGCGCCGACGACGTGGTGGGACGCATGGGCGGCGACGAGTTCGTCGCGCTGCTGGTCCAGCCCGGCACGCGCGCGCAGATCGAAGGCGTGGCCAGGCAGGTGCTCGCGGCGATCGAGAAGCCGCTGGTGCTTGCCAACCGTGCCTACTTCCTGTCGGCGAGCATCGGCATCGCGCTCGCGCCCGACGACGCGCAGGACGCGCAGGCGCTGATCCGCTGCGCCGACAGCGCGATGTACCAGGTCAAGTCGGACGGGCGCAACGACGTGCGCTTCTTCGCCGGCGGCATGTCGGACGAGCGCGCCGAGCAGCTGGAACTGGCTGCCGAGCTTCCGATGGCGATCAGGCGCGGCGAGGTCGAGCTGCACTACCAGCCGGCGATCAACATCGACGAACGATGCGTGATCGGCTACGAGGGGTTGCTGCGCTGGCACCACCCGGTGCGCGGCCTGCTGATGCCCGATCGCTTCCTGCCGGCTGCCGAGCAGAGCAACCTGATCCGCGAAATCGGCCTGTGGGCGATCGGGCGTGCACTGGACGATCGCGTGCGCCTGGGGCTGGAGGCCTGGTCCGGGGTCGCGGTTTCGGTCAACGTATCGGCCCGGCAACTGGCCGAGGAAAACTTCGTCGCCACGCTCGCCGAGATGATGGAGGAGCGCGACTTCCCGCCGCGGCTGCTGCGCCTGGAGCTGACCGAGAGCGCCTTCATCGAGAACCCCGAGCGCGCCATCGCCGTGATCGAGGAGCTGCGCCGGCTCGGCGTGCGAGTCGTCATCGACAACTTCGGCACCGGCTACGCGTCGCTGTCGTACCTGAAGAGCCTGCCAGTCGACGGCCTGAAGATCGACCGCGCCTTCGTGGAGGACCTGCCCGCCGATCGCGGCAATGCGGCGATCGTGCAGGCGATCACCACGATGGCCGCGAAGCTGGGGCTGCAGGCGATGGCCGAAGGCGTCGAGACGGCGGCCGAGCTGCGCGGACTGCGCTCGCTCGACTGCCATCTGGTGCAGGGATCGCTGATCTCGGGGCCGCTGCCATTCGAGCAGCTGAAGGAGTTCCTGGAGGCGCTGCCCACGCTGCGCCAGATGCACCTGGTGCGCGATCCGCGCGTTGCTCAGTCGTAGGCGAGTCCCATCACCTCGCGCACTTCGCGCATCGTCTCCTGCGCGATGCCGCGCGCGCGGTCGCAACCGTCGGCGACGATGCTGCGCAGCAGCCCCGGATCGTCGACGTAGGGCTGTGCGCGCTCGATGAACCCCTGCTGTTCGGCGAGCACCGCGTCGATCACCGGCTGCTTGCATTCCAGGCAGCCGATGCTGGCGCTACGGCACCCCGTCTGCACCCACTGGCGCGTCGCTTCGTCCGAGTAGACCAGGTGCAGCTGCCACACCGGGCAGCGCTCGGGCTCGCCCGGATCGGTGCGGCGAACGCGCGCCGGGTCGGTGGGCATGGTGCGGATCTTCTTGCGAACGGACTCCGGGTCCTCGCGCATTGCGATCGCGTTGCCGTAGCTCTTGGACATCTTCAGGCCGTCGATGCCCGGCATGCGCGAGGCCTCGGTGAGCAGCGCCTGCGGCTCGGCAAGGATGTTGCGGCGAGCGCCTTCCAGATAGCCGAGCAGGCGTTCGCGATCGCCCGTGCCGAGGCTCTGCGCCTGCTCGATCAGTTCGCGGCCCTGCTCCAGCGCGGCGGCGTCGCCCCGCTCCTGGTAGCCCGTGCGCATCTGCAGGTAGAGCTTCGCACGCTTGCTGCCGAGCTTCTTCAGCGCTTCATGCGCCTTTTCCTCGAAGCCCGGCTCGCGGCCGAACAGGTGGTTGAAACGACGCGCGATCTCGCGCGTGAACTCGACGTGCGGTACCTGGTCCTCGCCCACCGGCACCCAGGCCGCGCGGTACATCAGGATGTCGGCCGCCTGCAGCAGCGGGTAGCCGAGGAATCCGTACGTGGACAGGTCGCGGTCGGCGAGCTTTTCCTGCTGGTCCTTGTAGGTGGGCACGCGCTCGAGCCAGCCGAGCGGCGTCATCATCGACAGCAGCAGGTGCAGTTCGGCGTGCTCGGGCACCTGCGACTGGATGAAGAGCGTGGACTGCGCGGGGTCGACCCCGGCGGCGAGCCAGTCGACCAGCATGTCCCAGACGTTGGCCTCGATCACCTCGGGGGTGTCGTAGTGCGTGGTGAGCGCATGCCAGTCGGCGACG
>CAZBTE010000240.1:0-4080 GCA_964494665.1 uncultured Limnobacter sp. | reverse complement strand
GCGTCTCGCCGAACAGGAAGATCGGGATGTCGGCGTTGCGCCGGCGCGTCTCGGCGATGAACTTGCGCAGGTCGCGTACCGCCGTGCTCTCGGCGCCGTCGTCGCCGAGCTCCTCGTCGTCGATCGACACGATGAACGCCGACGCACGCGCCGCCTGGTTCGCGACCATCGCCACGTCGATGTAGGTGAACCCGCCCACCACCTCCCAGCGCTGTTCCTCGATCGCCTTGGCCAGCGCGCGGATGCCCAGGCCGCTGGCGGAATCGGCCTTCCAGTCCTCGTCGATGATGACGATGGGGAAACGGAACTTCATGTCGGGGGAGTCCAGTGTCGCGTGGGCGGCGTGCGCGAGCTCGCCCGCCGGAAAAGGTGCAAGTTAAGCACAAATCGCGATGGGGGCCGGCGCGTCGCGAGGACCGCTGCGGCGCGCGTTGCGGACCCGCCACGCGACCGCGGTACCATCGACCGCTGGCATCAAGCACGGACGGCTCCCTCATGCAGCAACGCCCCTGGCCGCGGACAGCGGTCTATGGCGCCGGCGCGGTCGGCTGCTTCTTCGGCGCGAAGCTCGCCGAGGCAGGCGCGCCGGTCACACTGATCGGACGCGCGGCGCACGTGCAGGCGATCCGCCGCGATGGCCTTCTGTTCGACAGCCCCGGCGCGACGCGGCGGGTGCGCATCGACGCCGAAACGGCACCCGATTCGGTGCGGCATGCCGACCTCGTGCTCTTCTGCGTGAAGACGCGCGACACCGACGAGGGTGCGCGCACGCTTGCGCCGCTGCTGGGCGCCGATGCCATCGTGGTCAGCCTGCAGAACGGCGTCGACAACGTGCCGCGGCTGCGCGAAGCGGGCATCGACGCGCTGGGCGCGGTCGTCTACGTGGCGACGTCGATGCCGGCGCCCGGCCACCTGCTGCACGCCGGACGTGGCGACCTGGTGATCGGCGAATACGGTGCCCGGACCGAGTTCGCGCGCGACGATCGCGCGCCGGTCCAGGCCACAGCGAATCAGGTCGTGCCGGCCATGCAGGCGTCCGAGCGTGCCCGACGAGTCGCAGACTGGTTCGAGCGCGCCGGCGTGCCCTGCCGGCTCGAAGCCGACCTGCGCGGCGAGCTGTGGGCCAAGCTGGTGCTGAACTGCGCGTTCAACGCCGTCTCCGCGCTCGGCCGCTCGCGCTACGGTCGGATGCTGGCCGATGCACAAGTGCGAGCGCTGATGCGTGACGCGATCACGGAATGCGTGGCGGTCGCGCAAGCCGACGGCGTGCCGATCGCCGATGTCGACGCGCAGTACGAAGCGGCGATGCGGCTCGGCGAGGTGATGCGCGAAGCCAGCTCGTCGATGGCGCAGGACCTGGCGCGCGGACGACCGACCGAGATCGATTCGCTGAACGGCTACGTGGCCCGGCGCGGCGAAGCGCTCGGCGTGCCGACGCCGGTGAACGGTGCGCTGGCGACGCTGGTGCGCCTGCTCGAGCGCGCACCCGACACGGCGCTCTCCGGCCCAGCGCCGCGCGGCTGACGCGAGCGCCACCGGATCGCGACTCGACCTGATCGCACGCTGACGCGCGCACGAAGCTACGAGCGCTTCAACGCCCGCGAAAGCGCGTCACCCAGCGCCGTGGGCTGGACGGTGCGCTCGCCCGTTCGGCCACGCCGGTCGTCCGCCGCGCTGCTGCGCTTGCCATCCGGCGCACCACGTCGCCGGTTGCCGCCGTCAGGCGCAGCCGAGCGCGCCGCGCGCTCGGGCTGTGCACCGCTCTTCATCGACAGCGCGATGCGCTTGCGCGCCGCATCGACCTCGAGCACCGTCACCGACACCACCTGCCCGGCCTTCACGACGTCGCGCGGATCCTTCACGAAGCGGTCGGCCAGTTGCGAGACGTGCACCAGTCCGTCCTGGTGCACGCCGAGATCGACGAAGGCGCCGAAGTTCGCCACGTTCGTGACCACGCCTTGCAGCTTCATGCCGGGCTTCAGGTCGGCGATCTTCTCGACGCCCTCCTGGAACGAAGCGGTGACGAACTCGCCGCGCGGATCGCGTCCGGGCTTTTCCAGCTCCGCGAGGATGTCGCGCACCGTCGGCTCGCCGAAGCGCTCGTCGGTGAACGCCTTCGGATCGAGCCCGCGCAGCGCTTCGCGATTGCCGATCAGCTCGCGTGCACCGCGGCGCACCTTGTCCAGGATGCGCTGCACCACCGGATACGCCTCGGGGTGCACTGCCGAAGCGTCGAGCGGGTTGGCGCCGTCACGGATGCGCAGGAACCCCGCCGCCTGCTCGAACGCCTTGTCGCCGAAGTACGGCACGCGCTTCAGCGATTCGCGATCGGCGAACGCGCCGTGCGCGTCGCGATACTCGACGATGCGCTGCGCGACCGACGCCGACAGGCCCGCGACGCGCGCGAGCAGCGGTGCCGAGGCGATGTTCACGTCCACGCCGACGCCGTTCACGCAATCCTCGACCACCGCGTCGAGCTGGCGCGCGAGCGCGCGCTGGTTCACGTCGTGCTGGTACTGGCCGACGCCGATCGCCTTCGGATCGATCTTCACCAGCTCGGCCAGCGGGTCCTGCAGCCGGCGCGCGATCGACACCGCCCCGCGCAGGCTCACGTCGAGCTGCGGGAATTCCTTCGCCGCCAGCTCGCTCGCCGAGTACACCGACGCGCCCGCCTCGGACACCACCAGCTTGCGCAGCTTCAGCTCGGGATGGCGCTTCGCGAGGTCAGCCACCAGCCGGTCGGTCTCGCGCGACGCGGTGCCGTTGCCGATCGCGACCAGGTCCGCGCCGTGCTTCGCGGCGAGCGCGGCAAGCGTCGCAATCGAGCCGTCGTAGTCGCGGCGCGGCTCGTGCGGATAAATGGTCGTCGTGTCGAGCAGCTTGCCGGTCACATCGACCACCGCCACCTTCACGCCGGTGCGCAGGCCGGGGTCGAGTCCGATCACCGTGCGTGCGCCGGCCGGGGCAGCGAGCAGCAGGTCTTTCAGGTTCGCGCCGAACACACGGATCGCCTCGGCCTCGGCGGCCTCGCGCAGGCGGCCGAACAGTTCGGTTTCCAGGTGCGGCAGCAGCTTCACGCGCCAGCACCAGCGGCACACGTCGGCAAGCCATGCATCGGCAGGACGCGAAGCGCCGGCCTGCACCGAGCGGGCAAGCCCGACCATGCCGGCCAGCTTGACCACGTTCGGGTGCGGCACCTGTTCTTCGAGCGAAGCCTCGAGCGCGAGCTTCAGCGACAGCACGCCCTGCTGGCGGCCGCGGAACAGCGCCAGCGCGCGGTGCGAAGGCAGCTTCGCGATCGGCTCGGCATGATCGAACCAGTCGCGGGACTTCTCGCCCTCGGTTTCCTTGCCGTCGAACACCTTGCTCGCCACCCACCCCTCGTTCCACATCCGCTCGCGCAGCGCCTCGAGCACGTCGGCGCGCTCGGCGAAGCGCTCGGCGAGGATGTCGCGCGCGCCGTCGAGCGCGGCTTTCGCATCGGCCACGCCGTGCTCGCCGTTTGCATCGGGCGCACGCAGGTACTTCGCGGCCTCGGCCTGCGGATCGAGCATCGGGTCGGCGAGCAACGCGTCGGCGAGCGGCTCCAGGCCGGCCTCCCGGGCGATCTGCGCTCGGGTGCGGCGCTTCGGCTTGTACGGGAGGTAGAGGTCTTCCAGGCGCTGCTTGCTATCGGCCGCATCGATCTGCGCCGCCAGCGCATCGGTCAGCTTGCCCTGTTCGGCGATGCTGTCACGGATCGCGGCGCGGCGCTCCTCGAGCTCGCGCAGATAGGCCAGGCGCTGTTCGAGCGTGCGCAGTTGCGTGTCGTCCAGGCCGCCGGTGGCCTCCTTGCGATAGCGCGCGATGAACGGCACCGTGGCGCCGCCGTCGATCAGGTCGACGGTCGCCGCCACCTGAGCGGGGCGAACCGAGAGTTCCCCGGCGAGGCTGGCAACGATGCGTGCGGCGACGGCCGCATCCGAACGGACATGGTCCATGAGCAGGTGATCCGGAAGCTGTCTGAACGGCCCGGATTCTGCCACGCAAGTGCGAACGATCACGGCCGCCCGAAGGCGGCCGTGCAGAGACGAAGCTGGC
>CAZBTE010000239.1:0-4093 GCA_964494665.1 uncultured Limnobacter sp. | reverse complement strand
ACGTTCCGCCCGGCCACTGGAGGCGGCTCGCCGCCCGCGCGAAGAAGCTGCTGCCGGATACGCCGATCGCGTTCGGCAACCGGCTGCCCGACCCTGCGATGGCGAACCAGTGCATCGAGGACGGCGAGTTCGACTTCTGGGAGGTGTGCCGGCCGATGCTCGCCGACCCCGACCTCGTGCGCAAGGCGCAGGCGGGCCGGATGAGCGAGGTAAAACGCTGCATCGGTTCGCTGAACTGCCTGTCGCGGCTGTTCCGCGACCTGCCCTACACCTGCACGATGAACCCGCAACTGGGCCACGAGTACGATCCGGCCTACCAGGTGACGCCGGCGGTCGCGCCCAAGCGGATCATGGTCATCGGCGCAGGGCCGTCCGGCATGGAATGCGCGGTCACGGCTGCGCGGCGCGGGCACAGCGTCACCGTCTTCGAGCGCGGCCCGGAAATCGGCGGCTCGCTGGCCGGCTACGCGCGCAACGACCTGGCCAACAGCGACGACCTGAAGAGCGTCGTCGACTACTATCGCAACATGGCGCAGGCGCTGAACATCGAGGTGAAGTACAACGCCACCATCGACCCCAAGGCGATGCGCGGCATGCTGCACCAGTACGACGTTGCAGTGGTCGCCACCGGCGCGCGCATCGACCACTCGCTGCTGCCCAGGCCCACGCAGGACGGCCTGCTGGTCGATGCCGCCGACGTCGCCAGCGGCAAGGTGGTGCCGGGCCAGCGCGTGGTGGTGCTCGGCGGCGGCAAGATCGGTCTCACCCTGGCCGAGTCGCTCAAGCACAACCACGGCCGGGACGTTGCCGTCGTCGAGAGCGACAAGCGCATTGCCGGCGACGTGATGCCTTCGTTCAAGTGGCGGCACACCGCGTGGATCGAGGAGCTGGGCATCCCCGCGCACACCGGCTGCAAGGTGCTGGCGATCGGCGACGGCGGCGTGCGCATCGCCCGCGCCGACGGAACCGAGGAGTTCCTGCCGGCCGACACCGTGATCGCGGCGGTGACTCGCCGCCCGAACCAGGAGCTGTTCCACGAGCTCGAGTGGATGATCGACGAACTGCACGGCTGCGGCGACTCGCTGGTGCCACGCGGACTCACCCAGGCGATCCACGATGGATTCCGTCTCGGCGCCCGTCTCTGAGGCCGACGCCTGGAGCGACCGGGCTGGCTGGCTGGCGCTGATCGCTCGCCACGCCCGGCTGTTCGAGGGCTGGGTCGACGGAGCAGCGATCGGCTTCGTGCCGCGCGCCGCGGCCGACGCCGGCACGGGCACGATGCTCGCGTGGGCGCGGCACGGCAGCGACATGCGTGTCGAGCAGCGACGCTTCGGCGGGTTTTCCGATTGCAGCGTCGCGGCGCTGTTCGTCGCGGAGCCCGACGTGCTCGAACAGGTGCACGCGCGCCTGCACGACAACGCGCTGGGCGCGATGAAGCTGCAGCTGCGCCAGGGCGGCATGCTGCTGTACGTGCTCGCGCCCAAGGCGCAACTGCTCGACGACGGCTACGAAGACTTCCTCGAAGCCCTCGGCCTGGCATTCATGGGAGCATGCCGGTGATCTTCGAGAATCCCGCCGGTGCGCCCGAGCTCGCATGCAACGCCTGCGGGTGCCGCTGGTTCGACCGCATGACGGGTGCCTGCTATGAATGCGGCGAGCCCGTGTCCACGAGCGACGTCGAGGCATACCACGCGGCCTTGCGCGCGTTTCACGAACGCACCGGCATTCGCCCCAACGACCCCGGCAAGGAGGTCCAGATGACCGAGCGCTGGTTCGACGACTACCGTCCCGGTGCAGTGCACGAGCTCGGGTCGGTACAAGTCGAAGAGGCAGAAGTGCTCGAGTTCGCGCGCCGCTTCGACCCGCAGCCGATCCACACCGACCCCGAGCTCGCCGCACGCTCGCCGTTCGGCGGCATCATCGCCAGCGGCTGGCATACCGGCAGCCTGATGATGCGGCTGTACGCGCAGAACTATCTGTCGCCGGCTTCGAGCCTGGCCTCGCCGGGCTTCGACGAACTGCGCTGGCCGCGCCCGGTGCGGCCCGGCGATACGCTCTCGGTGCGCGTCACGGTCGAGGACGCGCGCGCTTCGAGCACCAAACCCGACCGCGGCGTGGTGCGCTCGCTGATCGAGGTCGCCAACCAGCACGGCGAGATCGTCATGACGATCCGCGCAGTGAACATGATTGCGCGGCGCCCGGCGAACGCCTAGCGCCCGGCCGCGACGGATGCGGGCCGTGTTCACCTGCCGTGTACGCGTGTCGATCGACCTGGCGTGCATCCGTGCCGCCTTCCCGCGCGAGTGCCCCGCGGTGCTCGACGGCGACTGGGACGCAGCGGGCTACGTCGCCGAGCGCATCGCCGCGTGCCGTGACGCGCTGGGCGCGCTGACCGATTCCTGCCCGGACCTGCGGCTCGAGCTCGACATCGACACCGATGCCACCGGCGGCGACCGCGTGCAGGTGTGGCCCGCGCACCCCGACGCCGACACGCAGCCGGCGAGCGTGGTCGCGGCGATCGAGCGCGCGTTGCGGCCGGTGTTCGCCGATGCCGGCGCGTGGCGCCGCCACCTCGGCGCGGCGTGGTTCGAGCGCCACCGCGCCTGGCGGCGTGTCGCCGGCAGCCCGATCGCGCACTGAGGCTCGCGCATGGCATCGTTGTGGCACTTCCTGCACCTGCTCGCCGTGGTCGCGTGGATCGGCGGCATGGCATTCGCACACTTCTGCCTGCGCCCCGCCGCGCTCGCCACGTTGCAGCCGGCGCAACGCCTGCCGCTGATGTGCGCGACGCTCGGCCGCTTCTTCGTGCTGGTGGGCGGCTCGCTGGTGCTGCTGTGGATCAGCGGCGGCGCGATGTACGCGCGAATGGCTGCGGCGGGTGGCAAGGTGCCGCTCGCATGGCACCTGATGGCGGCGATCGCGGCGGTGATGACGGTGGTGTTCCTGGTCATCGCGCTGCGCCTGCATCCGCGCATGCGCACCGCGCTGGACGCAGGCGAACTGCCCGCGGCTGCGGCGGCACTCGACGGCATCCGCCGACTGGTGGTGCTGAACCTCGCACTGGGCGTCGCGACCATCGGGGTGGCGACGCTTGGCCGCACGCTATAGCTGGAACGCCACGGCGCGCACGATGCCCTCGAGCACGTCGCGTCCCCACGACGGCGGACGCGCCTCGTAGACGGTCGACTGCCGGACCTGCTGCTCGATCCAGTCCGCCAGCCAGCCGATCTCGGCCGCGCCGTAGAACGCCGTCATCAACTCGAAGTTCACGAACAGGCTGCGCCCGTCCAGGTTCGCCGATCCGCACAGCGCGAGCCGGTCGTCGACGACGATCGCCTTGGCGTGGATCATCGCCGGATACTGGACCACCTGCGCGCCTGCGGCCACCAGCGCCCGCAGCGCCCGCTCGCGCGCCCAGTCGGCCATCCAGTGGTTCGAGCGCCGCGGAACCACCACGGTGAGCTGCACGCCGCGCCGGCAGGCCATGCACCAGGCGGTGAGCAGCGCGTCGTCGGGAATGAAGTACGGCGACACCGCGAGGATGCGCGTGCGCGCCCGGTAGGCAGCCGCCAGCAGCAGCGCATGCAGGGTGTCGTCTGCATGGTCTGGACCGCTGGGAACCAGTTGCGCGCACGGGCCCTCCGGGGGCTCCGGCGGCGGCGGCAGAACCGGTGCGGCCAGAGGCGGCTCGCCGGCGGCAAACTGCCAGTCATGGTCGAAGACCGCTTGTGCCTGCGCGGCCAGCGGTCCACGGATCACGTAACTCAGATCGACCCATGCCGGCCGGTCCGGCGAATCGTCGAAGTACTCGACGGCCAGGTTGCGCCCGCCGCTCCAGAGGGACTCGCCATCGACCACCACCAGCTTGCGGTGATTGCGCAGGTTGCTGCGACCGCGCACCTGATTGCCCAGCACGGGCATGAAGCGTCGTACCGTGACGCCGCCGCCGCGCAGCTCGCGCACCAGTCGGCGCGAAGTGCGCAGGCCGCCGATCGCATCGAGCAGCAGCCGGGCCCGCACGCCGCGCCGGGCGCATCTCACCAGCGCCGCGGCCACGGCTGCACCCACCCTGTCGTCGATCAGCACGAACGCG
>CAZBTE010000238.1:0-4095 GCA_964494665.1 uncultured Limnobacter sp. | reverse complement strand
TTCTTCAGGTCGATCTCGCGGTGCGCGATGTTCCAGTCGCCGCACAGGATGATTTCGCGACCACTGGCGACCAGCTCGCGCAGGTGCGCCTGGAAACGCTCCATGAAGCGGAACTTGGCGGCCAGCCGCTCCGCGGACGAGGTGCCCGAGGGCACGTAGACCGAGATCACCGTGTACGCGCCGAAGTCGGCCTCGACGTAACGGCCCTCGGCATCGAATTCGTCGCAACCGAAACCGATGCGCACCGTCCCGGGTTCGCGCCGGCTGTACAGGCCGACGCCGCTGTAGCCCTTCTTCTGCGCCAGGTGGAAGTGACCGCGCATGCCGCACACGTTGCGCAACGCGTCGTCGAGATCGCCCACCTGCGCCTTGAGCTCCTGCACGCACAGCACGTCGGCGCCCTGCGACGCTGCCCACTCGAGCCATCCCTTGCGCACCGCCGAACGAATGCCGTTCAGGTTCAGCGTAACGACCCGTATCATCGTGTCCGTCGATTCCGTTCGCATTGGGGGTGTGGCTTGGCCGAAGATCTGCGCACGCAGTTTATCCGCTTCGCGGTGCAGGCCGGCATCCTGCGCTTCGGGGAATTCCGCACGAAGGCGGGACGGCTTTCGCCGTACTTCTTCAACGCCGGCCTGTTCAACGACGGCGCGTCGCTCGGGCGGCTGGCACGCTTCTACGCCGATACGCTGCTGGCCGCCGAGCGCGCCGGTCGCGTGCGTTTCGACATGCTGTTCGGGCCCGCCTACAAGGGCATCACGCTGGCCTCCGCCACCGCCGTCGCGCTGGCGGCAAGCGGGCGCAACGTGCCCTTCGCGTTCAACCGCAAGGAAACGAAGGACCACGGCGAGGGCGGCCTGTTGATCGGCGCGCCGCTGGCCGGGCGCGTGGTCGTCGTCGACGACGTGATCAGCGCCGGCACCTCGGTGCGCGAATCGGTGGCGCTGATCCGCGCCCACGGCGCCGAGCCGGCGGCGGTGCTGATCGCGCTCGATCGCGAGGAGCGCAGCGGCGACGCGGAGCGCGTCGGCGAACGCTCGGCCGCACAGGAGGCCGAGCACCTCTACGGCGTGCCGGTACTGTCGATCGCCGGCCTGGGCGACCTGCTCGATTTTCTCGGAACCGACGAGGCCGCCGGCAGCGGAGTGGCCGCCCATCGAGAACAGGTCGCCACCTATCGCCGCCGCTATGGAGTCGCCGACGGAGCCTGACTAGCATCGGCGGCATGAACGCGCTGGTGCCGCCACGTCGATGCACCGTCCTGCCGATGGCGGGCGGTCGCGCGCTTGCCGTGGGCGCGGCGTTCGTCGCAGTCGCGCTGCTCGCCGAACCGGTGCTCGCCGCCGCCGCGGCGCCCGCCGCGCGCACGATGTACAGCTGCCAGGACGACAGCGGACGCACGGTGTTCAGCGACAGGATGCCGCCTGCGTGCGCGCACCGTCCGGTGCGCGAGCTGCGCAGCGACGGGCTGGTGCGGCGCGAGATCGCGCCGCCGCTCAGCGCCGCGCAACAGCGCCAGCGCCAGAGCGAGGAACGCGAGCGTGCGCTGGCCGCGCGCGAGCGCAGCCGGCTGGCAGCGCGCGACCGCGCACTGCTCGACGCCTATCCCGACATGACCGCGCTGCAGCTCACGCGCCAGCGCCGCCTGGCCGACATCGACGAGGAGATCGCGGCCTCGCAGCGACGGCTTGCCGAACTGCGCGCCGCGCACGACGAAGCGCAGGGCCGGGCCGCAGCGCCCGATGGAAAGGCCGTTGCGGCATCGTCCCCGCGCCTGGCCGAACTGTCGTCGACGATCGTCGCCGAGGAAAAGCACGGCGCGCAACGCCGCGCGGAACGCGAACGCGTGCAGCGCCGCTTCGACCAGGATGCCGAGCGCCTGCAGGCGCTGCTGCAGCCCGGCGGCGGCACCCTCAGCCGAGTCGACGGCGCAGCAACTCGTTGACCTGCTGCGGGTTGGCCTTTCCGCGACTGGCCTTCATCACCTGCCCGACCAGCGCGTTGAAGGCCTTGTCCTTGCCGGCGCGGAACTCCTCGACCGACTTCGGGTTGGCGGCCAGCACCTCGTCGACGATGCGCTCCAGCGCTCCGGTATCGCTGATCTGCTTAAGGCCGCGCGCCTCGATCACGCGATCGGCCGCAGCGTCGTCGTCCGACGGCTCCGACCACAGCGCGGCGAACACGTCGCGCGCGATCTTGCCGGAGACGGTGCCATCGTGGATGCGCGCGATCAGCCGCGCCAACTGCGCCGGTCGCACCGGACACGACGCGATCGGCAGCGCTTCGCGATTCAGCGCCGCGGCCAGGTCGACCATCACCCAGTTGGCCGCCATCTTGGCCAGCGCGCGGTGCTCGTCGCCGCCAGGGGCGGCCGAACCCGCAAGCGTCGTCACCACCGCCTCGAAGTACGCGGCAACGTCGCGCGAGGCGGTCAGCGTGGTGGCGTCGTAGGTGGACAGCCCGTAGTCGTCGACGAAGCGCCGCCGCATGTCGTCCGGCAGCTCGGGCATCGCCGCGCGCACGCGCTCGATCCACGCCGCGTCGATCACCAGCGGCGGCAAGTCGGGGTCGGGAAAGTAGCGGTAGTCGTGCGCGTCTTCCTTGCTGCGCATCGAGCGCGTCTCGTCGCGCTCGGGGTCGTACAGGCGCGTCTCCTGCACCACCTTGCCGCCATCCTCGATCAGCTCGATCTGGCGGCGCACCTCGTAGTCGATCGCGCGCTCGAGGAAGCGGAACGAATTCAGGTTCTTGATTTCACAGCGCGTGCCCAGCGCCGCCTGTCCGAGCGGGCGCACCGACACGTTGGCGTCGCAGCGAAACGACCCTTCCTGCATGTTGCCGTCGCACACACCCAGCCACACCACCAGTGCGTGCAGCGCGCGCGCGTAGGCCACCGCCTCTCTGGCCGAGCGCATGTCGGGCTCGGTGACGATCTCGAGCAGCGGCGTGCCGGCGCGGTTCAGGTCGATGCCCGACATGCCGTGGAAGTCTTCGTGCAGCGACTTTCCCGCATCCTCCTCGAGGTGCGCACGGGTGAGCCGTACGAAGCGCTCCTGCACGCCTGCGTCGCCGCCTTCGCTCCAGGCGACCGCCAGCCCGCCGCCCGAGACCACCGGGATCTCGTACTGGCTGATCTGGTAGCCCTTGGGCAGGTCGGGATAGAAATAGTTCTTGCGTGCGAACACCGAGCGCGGTGCGATCGTCGCGCCTACCGCGAGCCCGAAGCGGATCGCGCATTCGACCGCGGCGCGGTTGGCCACCGGCAGCACGCCGGGCAAGGCCAGGTCGATCGCGCTGGCCTGCGTGTTCGGATCGGCGCCGAACGCCGTGGAGGCGCCCGAGAAGATCTTCGAGCGGGTGGCAAGCTGGGCATGCGTCTCCAGCCCGATGACGATTTCCCACTGCATGCGCGTCATGCCCCTTGCTGCCTGGATCAAGGTCGCGCGCAGCGACCGGTGCCCGGGTCGAACATCACCGGCCAGGCCTGCTCGTAGACGCCCGGCGTGCAGCGGTTCTCGCAGCCCGCATGCGCCAGCGTGATGCGACGCGGCTCCTGCCAGATCATCAGCCGGCAGCGGCTGCCGTCGCGCGCGGCCAGTTCGATGTGCGGGCGGCTCTTCGTCTGCCTGAATTTGCCCAGGTCGAAGCTGCAGCTGCCGCGTCGGCCGATGCGCATCTGCCACGACAGCGCCGTCACCTGGTTGTTGCGCACGCTCAGCCGCGCGTTCTCGCTGAAGCCGTCGTCTTCGGTCTGCACGCACTCGCCCTCCAGCGAGATCGGCCGGTCGGCGATCGGCGTCGGCCGTCCGGGCACACCGCCGGGCAGCATCGCGCAGCCGCCGAGCAGGGCCGCCAGCGCCAGGGCGGGCGCGCCACGCACAGGAGCCGGAGCGCCGAAACCGCGCAACTTCACCTGCCTCTTCAAGCCGGCCTCCGCAGGTGCCAATCGGTGGCCTGCTGGAAGCAGTGTGCGACATTGACGAGTCGCGCTTCGTCGAACCAGCTTGCGATCAGCTGCAGTCCGACCGGGCGTCCGCCGCGGCCGAAGCCGGCCGGCACCGACATGCCGGGCAGACCGGCGAGCGAAGCCGGCAG
>CAZBTE010000237.1:0-4112 GCA_964494665.1 uncultured Limnobacter sp. | reverse complement strand
TCGCGCAGGTCGTTGGTGAAGATGCACGAGGACAGCCCCTGCGGCACGTCGTTGTGCATCGCGATCGCCTGCGCGAAATCGTCGTAGCGCAGCACGTAGAGGATCGGCGCGAACGTCTCCTCGCGCAGTGCGGCGATGGGCGCGTCGAGCTCGACGATGGCGGGCCGCACGTAGTACGCGTCCGGATGCGCGTCGGCCAGCACGCGCTCGCCGCCGGTCACGCGCGCGCCCGCCGTGGTGGCTGCCTGCAGCGCCGCGCGCATGCTCTCGAACGCGGCGCGATCGATCAGCGGCCCGACCAGCGTGGCGGGCTCGCGCGGGTCTCCGACGCGCACCGAGCTCCACGCCTTGTTCAGCCGCGCGAGCAGCGCTTCGGCAACGTCGCGATGCACGATCAGCCGGCGCAGCGTGGTGCAGCGCTGCCCCGCGGTGCCCACCGCGCTGAACAGGATCGCGCGCACCGCCAGCTCCAGGTCGGCCGACGGTGCGACGATCATCGCGTTGTTGCCGCCGAGTTCGAGCAGGCTGCGACCGAAGCGCGCTGCGACGCGAGGGCCCACTTCACGCCCCATGCGTGTCGAGCCGGTGGCGCTCACCAGCGCGACGCCGGGATGATCGACCAGCGCGATGCCGGCCTCGCGCCCGCCGACGATCACCTGCGACAGCGCCTCGGGTGCCTGGCCGAAGCGCGCCGCGGCGCGTTCGAGCAGCGCCTGGCAGGCCAGCGCGGTGAGCGGCGTCTTCTCGGAGGGTTTCCACACCACCGGGTCGCCGCACACCAGCGCCAGTGCCGCGTTCCAGGCCCACACGGCGGCCGGGAAGTTGAACGCGCTGATCACGCCCACCACCCCCAGCGGATGCCAGGTCTCCATCATCCGGTGCCCGGGACGCTCGGAGGCCATCGTCAGCCCGTAGAGCTGGCGCGACAGGCCGAGTGCGAAGTCGCAGATGTCGATCATCTCCTGCACTTCGCCCAGGCCTTCCTGCAGGATCTTTCCGCTCTCGATCGTGACCAGCCGGCCCAGCTGTGCCTTGTGCGCGCGCAACTCGTCGCCGAACAGGCGCACCAGTTCGCCGCGCCGCGGCGCCGGCACCGTTCGCCACTGCACGAACGCGCGCTGTGCCGCTTCGATCGCGGCCGCGACTTCGCCGGCGCCCTGCGTACGCAGCCGTGCCAGCGGGTTGCCGTCGATCGGGGACACGACGGTCAGGTCGCCGTCGGCGAGGCGCGCGGCATCGATGCCGAGACTGTCGAGCAGGTCGTTCATGGACGAGCCCCAGCGTCAGGTGCGCACCACCGCCAGTGCCTGCAGGGGCTCCACGTAGGCGAGTCCGAGCGCGTCGGCGACTTCCGGGTGCGTGATCCGCCCGGCCGCAAGGTTGAGCCCGGCCCGCAGCGCGGCGTTCGTCGCCAGCGCGCCGAGCCCGTGTTCGGCCAGCGCCAGCCCGTACGGCAGCGTGGCCAGGTTCAGCGCGTGGCTCGAGGTGCGCGGCACCGCGCCGGGCATGTTCGCCACGCAGTAGTGGACGATGCCGTCGAGCTCGTAGGTCGGCTCGGTGTGCGTGGTGGGCCGCGAAGTCTCGAAGCAGCCCCCCTGGTCGATCGAGATGTCGATGATCACCGAGCGCGGCTTCATCGTGCCCAGCATCGCGCGCGAAACGAGCCTGGGCGTGCTGGCCCCGGCCACCAGCACCGCGCCGATCACGACGTCGGCGCAGGCGATCTCGTCCTCGATCGCGCTGCGCGTCGAGGGCCGCGTGCGGATGCGGCCCGGCAGTTGCGCATCCAGCGCGCGCAGCCTGGCGAGCGAGCGGTCGACCACCGTCACTTCGGCACCGGCACCCGCTGCCATGCGCGCCGCCTGGGTGCCGGCGACGCCGGCACCCAGCACCAGCACGCGTGCGGGCGTGACGCCGGTCACGCCGCCGAGCAGCAGGCCCGGCCCGCCGGCGTTACGCATCAGCAACTGGCCGGCGATCGAGATCGACAGCCGGCCGGCCACCTCGCTCATCGGCGCAAGCAACGGCAGCGAGCCGTCGGGTTCGGCCACCGTCTCGTAGCCGATGGCCGCACAGCCCGTCGCCAGCAGCGCCCGCGCCTGCGACGGATCGGGCGCCAGGTGCAGGTAGGTGAACACGATGTGCCGCGGCCGCAGCATCGCGATCTCGACCGGCTGCGGCTCCTTGACCTTGACGATCAGTTCGGCGGCGTCGAACACGGCGCGCGCGTCGGGAAGCACGGTTGCGCCGGCGCGTCGATAGGCGTCGTCGTCGGCCCCGATGCCGGCGCCCGCGCCGGTCTCGACCACGACTTCGTGGCCGTGGGCGACGTACTCGCGCACGGACTCGGGCGTCAGTCCGACGCGGTACTCATGGCTCTTGATCTCCTTCGGCACGCCGACCTTCACCGACCGTCATCCTCGTGTTCGCAGGCAGCCGGCAATCGTAGGCCAACGGGCGGCCGGAAGAAAGGGGCGCGTCGATTTCGAGGGGCCAGTTCGACGATGCCGACGAGCGGCGGCCGGGCCGGTACCAGCGGTCGGGCCCGACAGCGAGGTTGCGCGGTCAACGGGTTTAGAGTCGGCACATGTGCACTACATCCTTTACATCGCAAGAGCGCGCGTGCGGCCTCGGTGCCCGCGGTATCAAGGTGGCAGGCTCGATGCTGCTGCTGGTCCTGTCGACGGCGGGGTGCGGCGGCAGTGGGGGTGCTGGCGACGAAGCCAGCGTGGTCAGCAACAGTGTCGTGAGCAGCGGCGTCGGCAGCACCAGCAAGGCCGTGGAGGCTGCCGTCGTTGCCGGCAGTGCCGGCGAGGCCGCCGTGCAGGTCAAGCCGATGGCAGCGGCTGCGGTCGTCGCCAAGCCCGGTGCGACGACGGGCAGTGCCGCAATGGCGCCGTCCGTCAACCTGGCGTCCAAGACGGGCGCTCCGGCCGACATACCGGAGGCGGCCGCCGGTGTTCCGCGGTACGGCACGATGGCGGGTGCCGACCTGGGCGTCGGCGCGAACCTGAACGGCGCGCTCGCGTTTCGGGCCGACAATGCGTGGAACACCGATGTCTCGGCGATGCCGGTCGACCCGCGCTCGGATGCGCTGATCGCGTCGATCGGCCTCGAGCGAGGCCTGCACCCGGACTTCGGTGCCGGCCTGTACGACGGCGCGCCGATCGGCATCCCGTACGTGGTGGTCGATGCGGCCCAGGCTCGCGTGCCGGTCACGTTCACCGCCAATGGCAGCGAGAGCGATCCCGGTCCCTATCCGATCCCGCCGAGTGCGCCGGTCGAAGGCGAGCGGCAAGGCGCGCCGGGCACGGGCGGCGATCGCCACGTGATCGTGATCGATCGCGGCAACAATCGACTCTACGAGCTCTATCGCGCGTTCCCCAACGGCGACGGCAGCTGGCGTGCCGAGTCCGGCGCGGTGTTCCGCCTCGACGCCGACGACGTGCGGCCGACGGCGCGCCCGGGCTGGACCAGCGCGGACGCGGCCGGCCTGCCGATCTTCCCCGGGCTGGTGCGCTACGAGGAAGCGGCCTCGGGCACGATCCGGCACGCGCTGCGCTTCACCGCGCAATCCACGCGTCGTGCCTACGTCGCGCCGGCCACGCATTGGGCGTCGTCTTCGACCAGCCCCGACCTGCCGCCGATGGGCATGCGGGTCAGGCTCAAGGCGAGCTACGTGATCCCGTCGAGCTTCAGCACCGAGACGCGCGCGATCCTCGAGGCGATGAAGGCCTACGGCATGATCCTGGCGGACAACGGCTCGAACTGGCACGTGAGCGGCGCGCCGGATCCGCGCTGGAACAACAGCCAGCTGGTCAGCGAGCTGAGGCAGGTGAAAGGCTCGGACTTCGAAGTGGTGCGCATGGACGGGGTGGTCACGCCGTAGTGCCCCGCAGCGCGGGCGATCCCTCCCGCGTGATCGGGCCGCGGTGTCGGGCCGGTAGAATCGGCCGATGGCCGATTCGTCTTCACCGCCCGCCGGCTCGGCGTCACCGCCCTATGCCCGGCTCGGTCCGGAACGGATGCTCGATGCGCTCGAATCGGTCGGCCTGCGCGGCGACGGCCGGCTGCTCGCGCTGAACAGCTACGAGAACCGCGTCTACCAGGTG
>CAZBTE010000236.1:0-4150 GCA_964494665.1 uncultured Limnobacter sp. | reverse complement strand
AGCGCTCCTCGCCGTTCGGATAGCGGCGCAGTGCGTGCAGGCCGCGGAAGCGCGGTGACATCGGGGTCTTCTCCTCCGGGTACTGGATCGTGATCTTGCGCGCGAAGAAGTACTTGCCCGTGAGACGCAGCCCCTTGAGCATCTCGCTCAGCATGAAACTGGATAGGAAATCCCTGACCGCTTGCATGTTTGGCCTCTCCCGTGCCCGCGCGCCGTGCGTCAGCCCCAGATGTTCCAGGGCGTCTGCATCCAGACCGCCACCACCACCAGCCAGAACAGCGTGAGCGGGATGAACACCTTCCAGCCCAGGCGCATGATCTGGTCGTAGCGATAGCGCGGGAACGACGCGCGGAACCAGATGAACATCGACACGACGACGAACGTCTTGATGCCGAGCCACAACCAGCCCGGGATCCAGGTGAATGGTGCCCAGTCGAACGGCGCGTACCAGCCGCCGAGGAACATGATCGAGGCCACCGCCGACAGCAGGATCATGTTCGCGTATTCGGCCAGGAAGAACACCGCGAAGCCCATGCCCGAGTACTCGACCATGTGGCCGGCCACGATCTCCGACTCGCCCTCGACCACGTCGAACGGGTGGCGGTTGGTCTCGGCCACCGACGAGATCACGTACACGACGAAGATCGGCAGCAGCGGCAGCCAGTTCCACGACATGAACGAGATGCCGCGCTCGGCGAACCAGCCGCGCCCCTGCGCGAGCACGATGTCCGTCATGTTCAGGCTGCCCGAGACCATCAGCACGACCACCAGCGCGAAGCCGATCGCCAGTTCGTACGACACCATCTGCGCCGAGGCGCGCATCGCGCCCAGGAACGGGTACTTCGAGTTCGAGGCCCAGCCGGCGATGATCACCCCATAGACCTCGATCGACGTGATCGCCAGCAGCAGCAGCAGGCCGGCGTTCACGTTGGCCAGCGCCATCTCGGGGCCGAACGGGATGACCGCCCAGGCCGCCAGCGCCGGCATGATCGTCAGCACCGGCCCGATCAGGTACAGCGTCTTGCTGGCCTGCGACGGGACGATGATCTCCTTGAACATCAGCTTGAACGCGTCGGCGATCGGCTGCAGGAACCCCTTCGGGCCGACGCGGTTCGGCCCCAGGCGCAAGTGCATGTAGCCGATCATCTTGCGTTCCCAGAGCGTGAGATAGGCCACGCAGCCGAGCAGCGGCAGCAGCACCGCGATGATCTTCACCAGGTTCCAGACCACCGGCCAGGCCGCGCCCAGCGTGCCCTCGCCCCAGATCGTCACACCGTTCAGCAGGTTCTCCATCGCTCAGGCCTTCTCGATCGAAACGGCGCCGAACGCGCACGGCAGGCCGGACGTCTCGGGCCGGGCCGTGGCGATGCGCACCACGCCGTCGGCCAGCGCATCGTCGCGCTCGAGTTCGAGCACGGCCTCGCCCACCGCCTGGCCGTGCGCCTGCTTCACGCGCACCTGCTCGCCCGCTGCCAGGCCTAGCCGCGCGAGCGTGGCGGCATTGACGCGCGCGCGCACCGGGCGCGCATCGCGCGTGCGCTGCAGGCTCGGGGCACGGCGCACCAGCGGGTCGGTGGCGTAGATCGGAACGTCGGCCAGCCGCTCGAGCGCGTCCGTGGCGAAGCCGGCCGCGCTCTCGCGCGCCCCCGCTTCGCCGCCCGGCTCCGCATCGGACAACGCGTTGTCCAGCCGCCCCGCGACGTCGGCCGACAGCGCCTCGAGGCGCACCGCCTCGGGGCTGTCGTGGTCGAAGCCGCCCAGTTCGAGCAGGTTGCCGAGCACGCGCAGCACCTTCCAGGCCGGACGCGCCTGGCCGGCCGCACGCACCACGCCGTTGAAGCTCTGCACGCGGCCCTCGCAGTTCACGAAGGTGCCGGCGGTTTCGGTGAACGGCGCGATCGGCAGCAGGCAGTCGGCCACCTCGAGCAACTCGGCCGAACGGTAGGCGCTCAGCGCGATCACCGACTCGGCCTTCGCCAGCGCCGCACGCGCAGCCACCGGCAGCGCGTGATCGAGCCCCGGCTCGTTGTTGAGCAGCAGGTACAGGTTGCGCGGCTGCTCGACCATCGCGCGCGCGTCCAGTCCGCCGTCGGACGGCACCGCACGGGCCAGGTAGCCGCCGACCGAGTTGGCCGCATCGCCGATCTGCCCGAAGCGCGCCGCGGTGGCGGTGGCGATTGCCTGCGCCAGGCGCGCGATGCGCGTGTACTCCGGATGCTGGACGGCGGCATTGCCGAGCAGCACCGCCCCGCGTTCGCCCGAAGACAGGCTGGCGGCGATCGCACGCGCAGTCTCGCCCGGCGTCAGCGTGGCGAGAGGGATCGATACCGCGCCGGACAGCCCGGCCGGCTCGCTGCGGCCCTGCGCCTCCAGCACCGCCACCAGCACTTCGGCCAGCAGCCGCACCCACTGCGACGGTGCGTCGACGGCGCGATTGGCCAGCGGCATCAGCAGGTCGTCGTCGGCCGCGTGCACGATCGAGACCTTCGCGCCGCGCTTGACCGCGGCGCGCACGCGCGCGGCGAACAGCGGGTGGTCCTTGCGCAGGAACGAGCCGACGAGCAGCAGGCGGTCGAGCGTGCCCACGTCCTCGATCGGCATGCCCAGCCACGGCACGCCGGCGCGCCCGCGATCGGCGGAGAAGTCGAGCTGGCGCAGGCGGAAGTCGACGTTGTCGCTGCCCAGGCCGCGCATCAGGCGGCCCAGCAGGTGCAACTCCTCGAGCGTGCTCTGTCCGGAGCCGAGCGCACCCAGCGCCTGCGGTCCGTGCTCGGCGCGCACCGTGCGCATCGCGTGCGCGGCGTAGTCGAGCGCGGTTTGCCAATCGACCTCGCGCCACTGGCCGTCCTGGCGGATCATCGGCGCGAGCAGGCGTTCGTCGCTGTTCAGGCCCTCGTAGGACCAGCGGTCGCGATCCGAGAGCCAGCACTCGTTGACCGCCTCGTTTTCCAGCGGCAGCACGCGCATGACGCGCTCGCCCTTGACTTGCACGACCAGGTTCGAACCGAGCGAGTCGTGCGGGGCGATCGACTTGCGTCGCGCCAGCTCCCACGGGCGCGCGCTGAAGCGGAACGGCTTGCTGGTGAGCGCGCCCACCGGGCACACGTCGATCATGTTGCCCGAGAGCTCGGAGTCGACCGAACGGCCCACGAAGCTCATGATCTCGGAGTGCTCGCCACGGTTGGCCATGCCGAGCTCCATGATCCCGCCGATCTCCTGGCCGAAGCGCACGCAGCGGGTGCAGTGGATGCAGCGCGACATCTCGTCGGCCGAGATCAACGGGCCCATCGGCTTGCGCAACACCACGCGCTTGGCCTCGACGAAGCGCGAGGCCGAATAACCGTAGCCGACCGAGAGGTCCTGGAGCTGGCACTCGCCGCCCTGGTCGCACACCGGGCAATCGAGCGGATGGTTGATCAGCAGGAACTCCATCACGCCCTTCTGGGCGCGCACCGCCACCTCGGAATGCGTGAACACCTTCATGCCGTTGGCCACCGGCGTGGCGCACGCGGGCAGCGGCTTGGGCGCCTTCTCGACCTCCACCAGGCACATGCGGCAATTGGCGGCGATCGACAGCTTGCGGTGATAGCAGAAGTGCGGCACGTAGATGTCGAGCTTGTCCGCCGCGTGCATCAGCATGCTGCCTTCGGGTACCTCGACTTCCCTGCCGTCGATCTCCAGCTTGACCATCTCGTGTCCGTCAGTCGTTCGTGTTGTGGGGGCAGGCGATCAGAGGTAGGCCGGCACCTGGCAGCGCTTGTGTTCGACGTGGTAGGCGAACTCGTCGCGGTAGTGCTTGAGGAACGCGCGCACCGGCATCGCCGCCGCGTCGCCCAGCGCGCAGATGGTGCGGCCCTGGATGTTGAACGCGATGCGGTCCAGCTCGTCGAGGTCGCGCATCGTGCCCTGCCCGCGCTCGATGCGATCGACGATGCGCCACAGCCAGCCGGTGCCCTCGCGGCACGGCGTGCACTGCCCGCACGACTCCTCGAAATAGAAGTACGACAGCCGCAGCAGCGAGCGCACCGCGCAACGCGTCTCGTCCATCACGATCACCGCGCCCGAGCCCAGCATCGACCCGGCCTTGACGATCGAGTCGTAGTCCATGTCGGTGGCCATCATGACGTCGGCCGGCAGCACCGGCATCGAC
>CAZBTE010000235.1:0-4154 GCA_964494665.1 uncultured Limnobacter sp. | reverse complement strand
CTACATGGACGAGCTCGGCGTGCACGTCGAGGCGTGCACGAACGAGGCGTCGGCCGCTGCGATGCTGGGCGCCTCGATCATGTACCCGGTGCGCGGCGCCGTCACGTGGAAGTCGGTGGTCGGCACCAACGTCGCGTCCGACGCGCTGTCGAACCTCGCCTCGCCGGGCGTGATGGGCGGCGCGCTGATCGTGGTCGGCGAAGACTACGGCGAAGGCGCGAGCGTCATCCAGGAACGCACGCACGCGTTTGCGATGAAGTCCGGCCTGTGGCTGCTCGACCCCCGTCCGAACCTGCCGACGATCGTACGCATGGTCGAGTGCGGCTTCGAGCTGTCCGAGGCGTCGAACACGCCGGTGATCCTCGAGCTGCGCATCCGCGCCTGCCACGTGCGAGGCAGCTTCGTGGCGCGCGACAACGTCAAGCCCCGCATCTCCACCCGCGCGCTGCAGATGGAGCCTGCCGAGTTCGACTACGACCGGCTGTCGCACCCGCCGGTCACGTTCCATCACGAGAAGCTGAAGTACGAAGTACGCATGCCGGCCGCACGCAAGTACATCGTCGACGCGCAGCTGAACGAGTTGTTCGACGGCGAGCACGGCGAACTCGGCATCATCGTGCAGGGAGGCCTGTACAACAACCTGGTGCGCGCGTTGCAGGCGCTCGGACTGGCCGACGCGTACGGCCGCACGCGCATCCCGATCCTGAACCTGAACGTGGTCTACCCGCTGGTGCCGGAGCAGATTACCGGCTTCTGCGCCGGCAAGCGCGCCGTGCTGGTGGTCGAGGAAGGACAGCCGGACTTCATCGAACAGGAAATCAACACCATCCTGCGGCGCGCCGATCTGCAAACGAAGCTGCACGGCAAGGACGTGCTCGCGATGGGCGGCGAGTACACGGCCGAGCTGATCCTGGCGGGGCTCACGCGCTACCTCGCCGCGCATGCGCCGGAGCTTCCGCGCGATGGCGGCGAGCGGCTGCTGGCGGACATCGCCGATCTGAGGAAGCAGGCGACCGAGGCGTTCGGCGGATCGGTGCCGGCGCGCCCGCCGAACTTCTGCACCGGCTGCCCGGAGCGCCCGGTATTCGCCGCGCTCAAGCTGGTCGAGCAGAAGATCGGCAAGCTGCACGTGTCGGCCGACATCGGCTGCCACTCGTTCGCCACCTTTGCACCGTTCTCGTTCGGCAATTCGATCCTCGGCTACGGCATGAGCCTGGCCAGCAGCGCGGGCGTTCGCAACTTCTCGGCGAAGCGCCCGGTGGCGATCATGGGCGACGGCGGGTTCTGGCACAACGGCCTGCTCTCGGGCGTCTCCTCGGCGCTGCTGAACAAGGGCGACGGCGTGCTGATCATCATGAAGAACGGCTACACGTCGGCCACCGGCACGCAGGAGACGATCTCCACGCCGAGTTCCGAATCGCGCCGTGTCGCCGAGGGCACCAGCGCCACCGGCAGCGAAGTCACGATCGAGAGCACGCTGAAGGGCATGGGCGTGAAATGGCTGCGCACGGTCGACAACTACGAGGTGGGCAAGGTGCGCGCGACGCTCGAGGACGCGCTCACTTCGTCGTTCGAGGGACTGAAGGTGATCATCGCCGACGGCGAATGCCAGCTCGAGCGACAGCGCCGCATCAAGCCGCTGCGCGCGCAGCGGCTCAAGGAGGGCCGGCGCGTCGTGCGCACCCGCTTCGGTGTCGACGAGGACACCTGCACCGGCGACCACTCGTGCATCCGGCTCTCGGGCTGTCCCACGCTCACCGTACGGACCCCGTCCGATCCGCTGAAGGTCGATCCGGTGGCGCACGTCACCAACGAGTGCGTCGGCTGCGGCCTGTGCGGCGAAGTGGCACACGCGGCGGTGCTGTGCCCGTCGTTCTGGCGCGCCGAGATCATCAGCAATCCCACCGGCTGGGACCGCTTCAAGGCTCGCGTGCGCGAGGCGTTCATCCACGCACTTCAGCCTTCGTGACGTGAGACGGACATGACGGACGCAAAGCCCTTCACGCTACTGATCGCCGCCCTGGGCGGCGAAGGCGGCGGCGTTCTCAACGACTGGATCGTGCAGTGCGCACTCGCGCAGGGCCTGCCGGTGCAGGCCACGTCGGTGCCCGGCGTCGCGCAGCGCACCGGCTCGACCAGCTACTACATCGAGATGATGCGCACGCCGGCGCCCGGAGACCTGCAACCGGTGTTCGCGCTCAGCCCGACGCCGGGCGGGGTCGACGTGGTGCTGGCCAGCGAACTGGTCGAGGCCGGACGCATGATCGAGCGCGGGTTCGTGCACCCGAATCGCACGACGCTGATCGCAGCATCGCACCGCGTCTACACGACGCAGGAAAAGATGCAGATGGGCGACGGCCGCTTCGACGACGAGCGCGTTCACGCAGCTGCGCGCACGCTGGCCGCGCGCTACCTGAGCCTCGACATGGCCTCGTTAGCGGTCGCGCACGGCACGGTGATCAGTGCGGTGATGTTCGGGGCACTCGCCGGCGCCGGCGTGCTGCCGTGGTCGCGCGAAGTCTGCGAGCGCGTGATCCGCGAAGGCGGCGTCGGCGTGCAGGCCAGCCTGGCCGGATTCGCCTCCGCGTTCGATGCGGTGGCCGCCGGCGCCGCGCGCGAGGCGCTGGCCGGCGCAGGCGCCGGCCTCACGGCGAAGACCAGCCCGGAAATCTGGGCTCCGCTGCTCGCCACGCTGCCCGAACCGATGCGCGCGAATGCAGCGCACGGCGTCATGCGCCTGCTCGACTACCAGGATGCAGCCTACGGCCGACTCTACGTCGAGCGGCTCCAGCGCGTTGCCGCCGCGGCCGCCGATCCGCACGCGCACCCGGCCACCGCTACTGCGCTGTCGGAAGCAGCGCGCCACCTGGCCCTGTGGATGAGCTACGAGGACGTGATCCGCGTGGCCGACCTGAAGACGCGCCGCAGCCGCGTCGAGCGCATCCGCAGCGAATCGCGTGCCCGCGACGGCGAGATCGTGCAGATCGTCGAATACCTGAAACCGGGAGTCGACGAGGTGGCCGCGGTGATGCCGCGCCGGCTCGGCGAACGCCTGCGCGGTTGGGCGGTTGGTCGCGGCAAGCTCGATACGCTCAACCGCGGCCTGCACCTGCCGAGCACGAAGATCCACGGCTACCTGATGCTTCGGCTGCTCGCGCGCCTGCGCCCGCTGCGCCGCCGCTCGCTGCGCTTTCACGAGGAACAGCAGTCGATCGAACGCTGGCTCGCCGCACTCGCACGGATGCTGCCGGCCTCGCCCGCCTTCGCGGCTGCGCTGGCCGGCCTGCCCCGCGTGCTCAAGGGCTACGGCGACACGCAGCGCCGCGGTCGCGCGAGCTTTGCGCGCATCTTCGACACGCTGGTCGAGCGGACGCTCTCCGCGCAAGCCGCGCCTGCGGACGACGCGGTACGAACGCTGCAGCAGGCAATCGATGCGGCGCTGGCCGAGCCCGAAGGCCGACAGCTCGAGCAGTCGCTCGAGCTGGCCGGCATCACGCCGCTGCCGCCGCCGGTCAAGCCGATCGTGTGGATGAAAAAACCGCGCGGCTCCGTGCCGACTGGTGTAAGTTCCCGCTGACGCCGGGAGACCGCGGTTCACGAGCCGAGAGGAGACAACGATGAAGAATCCGCAAGTTTCGATTGCAGCGGCCGTCGCGGCCGTGCTGGTGGCCGCCACGCCGGCCATCGCGCAGGACAAGCCGGTCGAGATGCGTTTCGCCAACTGGCTGCCCCCGACCCATCCGCTGGCCAAGCTGGGCTTCGAGCCGTGGGCCAAGTCAGTCGAAGCGGCGTCGAAGGGTTCGATCAAGGTCACGTTCTTTCCCGCCCAGCAGCTCGGCAAGGCAGCCGATCACTACGACATGGCGCGCGACGGCATCGCCGACATGACCTGGGTCAATCCCGGCTACCAGGCCGGACGCTTCCCGATGTTCTCGGCCGGCGAACTGCCGATGCTGATCGGCAACGCGGGCCGCGGATCGGCCGCGCTCGACGCCTGGTACCGCAGGTACGCGGAAACCGAGATGAAGGACATCAAGTTCTGCTTCGCGCACGTGCATACCGGAACGATGCACTCCAAGCAGCCGATCAGCGACCCCGCGCAGGTCAAGGGCATGAAGATTCGCCCGTCCAACGGCACGATGTCCGCCTACATG
>CAZBTE010000234.1:0-4155 GCA_964494665.1 uncultured Limnobacter sp. | reverse complement strand
CGCCGGCGGCGCCCGCACTGCGCAGGCCCGCGCCGCGCCTGCCGCTACGGCCGCAGGGCGCCCCGCCAGCGCCTGCCGCGAACGCGGGCTGGCGCGACCTCAGCTGCACGTGCGGCTGACCGTCTCCGAAGGCAGCTCGCCGAACATGCGCCGGTAGTCGCAGGCGAAATGGCTCAGGTGCCAGAACCCCCATCGCGCCGCGACGTCCTGGATTGCGCCGCCGTTGCGCTCGGTGCCGGCCTTGAGCGCGCGTCGCACGCCGTTCAGGCGCAGCGCCCGCAGATAGCTCACCGGGTTCACGCGCAGCACCTCGCGGAAGCTGTACTGCAGCGTGCGGCGGCTCACGCCGAGCTCGCGGCACAGGTCTTCCACGGTGAGCGGATCCTCGACGTGCGCGCGCATGTACTCCTGCGCGCGACACACGATCGCGTGCCCGCGGGTGGGGCCTTCGGGACACGACCGCTGCGCCTCGTGTCCCCCCAGCACGTCGAGCACTGCGCCGCACAGCTCCTGGCCGAGCGCCTTGCGCATCGCCGGATGGCGCAGCTTGTCCGGATTGGCGCACACCGATTCGAGCGCCATCAGCAGCAGGCTGCGGAAGCGCTCGACCCGCTCACGGAGCGGCGACACGACCGCGACGCCGCGCAGCTCGGCATCGATGTCGCGTCGCTCGATGTCGCGCGCGTAGCGGCCGAGCGCGTCGATCGGCATCGACACGGCGATCAGGTCGAGTTGCGGCGGCGCACGGAAATCCAGGTCCTGCCGGTCGCGCAGCACGATCACGGAGTCGTCCCGGATCGGCCGCCCGCCGTGGTAACCCGCACCCCCGGTGGACACCGGCACTCCGAACATGTACGCGCCGGCGCGCCCCGCACCAAGCTCGTGGACCACCTGGTTGGTCGTCTCGCGGAACAGCTGGACGCCGTCGAACAGCGCCTCGACCAGGTTGCCCTCGAACGGACCTGGCGTGAGCTGTTCGTAGGTCTGGTTCCATGCGCTCAGGCAGGCGGCGTGCTCGTCGACGTCGCAGGAGCGCTTGCGCGCGAACGAGTAGCTCGGCGGGTCTGCGCGCAGGCTACCCGGTCCGGGTTCGATCCGCTCCATCCTCTCCCCACTGAGATTCTTGTCGCAAGTCGCGCCGAAAAGGCCGGCCTGCATGGAACCCAGTTAACACCAAGCCGGCCGGCTGTGCAATGACCCTGGCGCCCTTTTCGTTGCATGCACAACCATTTGCAGCAGGGCGTCTGCACCAATAAGGTGCATTCTGGATTGCCGTTTTAGGCTAACGCGTTCCCGCCGGCCCAACCTAGAATCGCTCTCCGTATTCCGGCACAGACCGGAACCCGCTCAGGAGACGAATACCGATGGAACATCGTGGCGCCCGACGCCTGGTCGGGCTGGTTCTGGCGCTCGGCCTCGCTGCTGCCGAGGCCGATTCGTTGCCCGAGAAACAAACCGTCGCCGTACCGCCGGAGGCCGGTCCGTACCGTGCCTACGTGTCCGACATCGCGATCAGTCACATGGTCGATGGCCGGCTGCACGTGGTCGATGTCGATACCGGGCGCTACGTCGGCGTGGTGCCGAGCGGTTACGCCGGCCAGGCGGTGCTGTCACCCGATCGCAAGGAGATCTACGTCTCCACCACCTACTATGCGCGCCTGTCACGCGGCGCCCGCACGCAGGTAGTCGACGTGTGGGATGCCGCCACGCTCGCCCACAAGGGCGAGATCGCGATTCCCGACCGGCGTGCCCAGGCGCTGAACTACAAGGGCCTGATCACCGTGTCGTCGGACAGCCGCTGGCTGTTCGTGCAGAACGCGACGCCTGCCAGTTCGGTGAGCGTGGTCGACCTGCGCCAGCGCCGGCTCGCCAGCGAGATCGCCACGCCGGGCTGCTGGCTCGCGCTGCCGGTGCCGGGCACGCCGCAGCGTTTCGCCACCCTGTGCGGCGACGGCACGATCGAGACCATCACGCTCGATGACGCTGGCGCGCTGAAGAGCCAGAGCCGCAGCGAGCCGTTCTTCGATCCCGACGTCGACCCGGTGTTCGTGCACGCGGAGTCGATCGGCGATCGCCATTTCTTCGTGTCCTATCGCGGCAAGGTGCACGAGGTCGACCTCGCGCCCGACAAGCCGCGTGCGCTCGCCAGCTGGTCGCTGGTCGGCGGCGCCGACGCGAAGAAGTCGTGGCGGCCGGGCGGCTACCAGCTGTTCGCGGTGCACGCCAGCACCGGGCGGCTGTACGTGGCGATGCATCCCGACGGCGCCGAGGGCACGCACAAGAACCCTGCCGCCGAGATCTGGGGCTTCGACATCGCCGCCCGCAAGCGCATTTCACGCATGCCCGGCCACAACGCAATCGCCCTGACCGCGGTACAGGCCACCGCGCCGCGCCTGGTGGCGCTCGACGCAATGACGATGGGACTGGTGCTGATCGACGCCGGCGCCAAACCGCGCGTGATCGCGCGCATGGACGGCGTGGCCGAAGCGGCCACGCAGCTGGAGCTGCACTGATGCCGGTGTTCGCGATCGACCCGGTGGCCGGGCACGCGAGCGCCGCTGCGCTGGCGATCGTGTTCCTGGTCGGCGCGTGGCACAAGCTCGCCGACCTCGATGCCTTCGGCTACGCGGTCGAGCGCTACCGGCTGCTCGCTGCGCCGCTGGCGCGCCTGGTGGCGCTCGCCCTGCCGCCGGTCGAGGCGCTGGCCGGCCTGCTGCTCCTGGTGCCGGCCACGCGCGGCGTGGGCGCGGCGCTGGCCGCGCTGCTGCTCGCGGTGGTCAGCGGCGCCGTGGTGGCCAACCTGCTGCGCGGGCGACGCGACATCGACTGCGGCTGCGGCGCGCCCGGCACCGGCCGGCGGCTGTCGTGGGCGCTGGTGGCGCGCAACGCGGCGCTGCTGGCCGTCTGCGCGGTGGCCGCCGCGCCCGAGCAGGCGCGCGAGCTCGTGTGGCTCGACGCCTTCACCGCGGTGTTCGCCGCGCTCGCGCTGTGGGCGGTGTACGGCGCCGCCGACGAACTGCTCGCCGATGTCCGCCGCTTCTCCTCGTCACGGACCTGACCATGATCGAAGCCCTCGTCGTCTCCAACGTCATCCTGTGGTTGGCCGTGCTCGCGCTGCTCGGCACCGTGTTCGCGCTGGCACGGCAGATCGGCGTGCTCTACGAGCGCATCTCGCCGATGGGCGCCCTGATGCTCGACGCCGGGCCGAAAGTCGGCGACGTCGCGCCAGCGTTCGACCTGGCCACGCTGGATGGTGCGCCGTTCGCCACGGGCGGCGCGCGCTCGAAGAGCCTGCTGCTGTTCTTCCTCTCGCCCACCTGCCCGGTGTGCAAGAAGCTGCTGCCGATCCTGCGGCGAATCGCCGCCGACGAGCGCGGCTGGCTCGACATCGCATTCGCGAGCGACGGCGAGCGCGACGAGCACGAGGCGTTCCGCGCGCGCGCCGGCCTGAACTACTACCCGTACGTGCTGTCGACGGAACTCGGCATGGCCTACCGGATCGCCAAGCTGCCCTACGCGGTGCTGGTCGACGAATCCGGCCAGGTGCGCGCCAAGGGGCTGGTCAATTCACGCGAGCAACTCGAAAGCCTGTTCACGGCGCGCGACCTCGGCGTCGCCTCGGTGCAGGAGTTCGTCGGCATGGAGGCGCGCAGAGCATGAAATGGCTGGATGACGTGATCGAGCGCTCGACGCGCGCCGCCGCACAGCGCACGTCGCGGCGCGGCGCGCTGGCGCGCATGGGCCGCGTGCTGCTGGGCAGTGCAATCGCGCTGCCGGTGCTGCCGTTCGACCGCAGCGCGCACGCCGCGGCCGGCCATGGCGGCGGAGGCGGCGGCAAGTCGAAGACGCCGGCCGACCAGCAGTGCGACTACTGGCGCTACTGCGCAATCGACGGCTTCCTGTGCTCGTGCTGCGGCGGCACGGTCAATGCCTGTCCGCCGGGCACCGAGCCGTCCAAGGTGTCCTGGATCGGCACCTGCCGCAACCCGGCCGACGGCAAGGACTACCTGATCAGCTACTACGACTGCTGCGGGAAGAACTCCTGCGGCCGTTGCCTGTGCAATACCAACCTCGGCGAGCGTCCCGCCTACCGCATCACGCTGCACAACGACATCAACTGGTGCATGGGAAGTTCCAGCACGATGTTCCATTGCA
>CAZBTE010000233.1:3943-4173 GCA_964494665.1 uncultured Limnobacter sp. | reverse complement strand
GCACGGGGTCGACGAGTTCGAGCGCGCCGGACTGGCGAGGCTGCCGTCGCGCAAGGTGAAGCCGGCGCGCGTGGCGGGCTCGCCGATCCACTTCGAATGCGTGTACCTGAACACGCTGCGCTTTCCCGGCCGGCCTCCGATGGGCACGGCCGACGTCGTGTTCGGCCGCGTGGTGGCGGTGCACATCGACGACGCGGTGCTCGACGCCAACGGGCTGGTCGACGTGCTGA
>CAZBTE010000233.1:0-3933 GCA_964494665.1 uncultured Limnobacter sp. | reverse complement strand
ACCGGCTGGACGCAGGCGGACCAGGACAACATGTACTACGACTACACCTTCGTGGACAACAAGTTCTCGATGGTGATCCCCGGCAACAGCAGGAAGCTGCTGGCGGGGCTGGAGGGGTCGGGGGAGAAAGCGCGGGAGGAGTGAGCGCCCGCGAGCCCCGTCAGCGCTTGCCAACCCCGGACAGCGCCGCTGCCAGCATCGGCGCGACCGACACCACGTTGCTCGAATGCGGCACGCTGTCGGTGCTCCACACGTGGCGCACGCCGGCCGCGCGCAGCCGCTCCATGGCATCGCCGACCATCAGTGCATGGGTGACGGCGACGTCGACGCTCGCTGCGCCGCGCGCCAGCACGCCGCGCGCCGCCTCGACGAAGGTGCAGCCGGTGCTGGCCACGTCGTCGAGCAGGACCACCGCCCGGCCGCGCAGGTCGAGCTGCGGCAGTTCGACTTCCACCGTGCGGTCGGCGTGACGCCGCTTGCGGCACACCGCGTGCTCGAGCCGGTGCACGGCGGCCGCTGCGCGCACCCACTGCAGCGACTCCTCGTCGGGTCCGAGCAGCAGCGCGTCGGGCTGGCGCTGTCCGACCCAGTCGCCGAGCAGCGGCGCCGCGCTCAGCGCGATCGCGCGTCCCTCGGGCACGACCTGGTCCAGTGTCGACACACGGTGCAGGTGCGGATCGACCGCGACGACCGCGTCGAACCAGGCCGCCAGCGCGCGCCCGACGTGGCGCTGGCTCACCACCTCGCCGGCGGTAAAGGCCATGTCCTGCCGCATGTACGCGAGATAGGGGCTCACCAGCGTGAGCCGCCGTGCGCCGAGTTCGCGCGCACCGGCCGCAGCCAGCATCAGCTCGGTCAGCTTCTCGTTCGGCTGCTGCAGGCCGCGCAGCAGCACGGTGTGACCGGGCAACGACGACGGCAAGCGAAGACGGCTCTCGCCGTCGGGGAAACGGTGCCGCTCGACGATCGCCACCGCGCAGCCGGCGGCCTGCGCGACCCGCTGCGCGAGCGCGGTCTCGTCGTCGAAGGCCAGCAGCAGGCCCGGTGCGCTACCCGCGTTCATTCGACGTCGCCCGGCGCGGCCGCGAACTCGCGCGGCACCTCCTCGGCGGCGCCGAGGCTGAAACCGCTGCCCTCGTTGACCATGTGGCGAGCGAACTCGAGGTCCGCATCGAACTGCGCATGCACGCGGTACAGCGGCTGGCCCGCGCCGACCGGGTCGCCGAGCTTCACGTACAGCTCGACTCCGGCGCCGCGCACCTGCGGCGCGCCGCTCAAGCATGCGATCCGCGCCAGCCGCAGGTTGTCCACGCCGATCACCGTGCCGTCGATCGACGCAGTCACGTCGAAGCCCAGGCGGCCGACTTCCAGCGGTTCCGCGCGACGGCCCTGCGCATCGATGATCTCGTTCATCTTGGCCAGCGCACGCCCCGAATCGAGGATGTTGCGCGCGATCCGGTAGCCATCGCCGCCGCGCACGTCGGGATCGAACTCGATCACCCGCCCGGCCAGCCGCAGCGACTTCTGTCGCAGGTCCTGTGGCGCCTGGGGATCGTTGGCCAGCACCTGCATCACGTCGCGCGCCTCCAGCACCGGGCCGATGCCGCGTCCGATCGGCTGGCGGCCGTCGGTGATCACCACGTCGAGCTCCAGCCGCAGCCGCGCGGCCACGTACTCGAACAGCCGCTTCATGCGCTGGGCCGCCGGCATGCTGCGCACCTTGGCAGTCGGCCCGACCGGGATATCGAGCACCAGGTGCGTGACGCCGGCAGCGATCTTCTTCGACAGGATGGACGCCACCATCTGCCCCGGCGAATCGATCGCCAGCGGCCGCTCGACCGAGATCAGGATGTCGTCGGCGGGGCTCAGGTCGGCGGTGCCGCCCCAGGTCAGGCAGCCGTGCGTGGCGCGCGCGATCTCCTTCATCCGCTGCAGCGGCAGCTCGACCTCGGCCAGTACCTCCATCGTGTCGGCGGTGCCCGCCGGCGACGTGATCGCGCGCGACGAAGTCTTCGGGCACAGCATGCCGTGCGCGGCGACGATCGGCACCACCACCATCGAGGTCCGGTTGCCCGGAATGCCGCCGATGCAGTGCTTGTCGACCACCGGACCGGCAGTCAGCTCGCGCTGCCAGTCGATGCGCTGGCCGGAGGCGATCATCGCCTCGGTCAGGTGGCGGACCTCGTCCCGGTCGAGCTCGAACTGGTTGGTCGCGACCAGGAAGGCGGCAAGCTCGATCTTCGTGTAACGCGCCGCCGCGATGTCCTGCATGATCGCGTGCAGGTCGGCCTCCTCCAGTCGCTCGCCGGCGATCTTGCGATGCAGCGCCATGATCGACGGCGGCGGCTCGGCCTGCTCGATGCGCGCCAGGTGACCCGGCTGGACGCCGAGCCGCCGGAAGGCCTCCTGGCTCAGGCCCAGCTCGCGCGGCTCGCAGATGCTGGCGTCGTCGACCACGTTCAGCACCGCGATCAGCGTGTGCCCGTTGGCCTGGACCCGCACCTTGGCCAGCGCCTGGAAGCCGGCGGCGCGCACCACCGGGCATTCGCGGTGCAGGAACGCGACGTTCTCGCGCCAGGTGTCGATGCCGACGCGGCGGATCGGCAGGATCGGCTCGGTCATGGTGTCTGCGTGCGAAGCGGCCGGCGCACGACGGCGCCGGCACCTACACGTCGATGTTGCGTGCCACCAGCGCGTTCTGCTCGATGAACGCGCGGCGCGGCTCGACGTCGTCGCCCATCAGCGTGGTGAAGATCTGGTCGGCGGCGATCGCATCCTCGATCTGCACGCGCAGCAGGCGCCGCGCAGCCGGGTCCATCGTGGTCTCCCACAGCTGCGCGGCGTTCATCTCGCCCAGGCCCTTGTAGCGCTGGCGCGTGACGCCGCGCTCGGCCTCGGCCAGCAGCCAGCGCATCGCGGCACGGAAGTCGGCCACCGGCTGGCTCTTGAGCTTGTCGCCTTCGCCGCGGCGGATCTCGGCGCCCTCCCCGATCAGTCCACCCACGGTTTGCGCGCAGTCGATGAGCGTGGCGTAGTCGACCGACACCAGGAAGTCGGCGTCGATCGCGCTGGTGCGCACGTTGCCGTGGTGCTTGCGCTCGATGACCAGCAGCCACTTCTCCTGCTTCTCGTCGAAGCGCGGCCGCACCGCCGGGGCCTCGCCATTGGTGGCCGGCGCGTACTTGAGCATGGCCTGCGCCAGGCGCGCGGCCGACACCATCGTGCTCTGCTCGTTGGCGAGGTCGATCTCGCAGCCGTCGAGGATCGCGCGCAGCGCATCGGCGTCGATGATGCGGGCCAGCCGCTCGATGACCGCCTCGGCCAGCAGGTACTTGCGCGCGAGTTCGCCCAGCGCGTCGCCGCGGATCGGCTCGCCGCCGGCCGAGGGCACCAGCGCAGCGCCGTCGAGCGCGTGCCGCAGCATGTACTGGTTCAGCTCGTGGTCGTCCTTCAGGTAGCGCTCTTCCCTGCCGTGCTTGACCTTGTACAGCGGCGGCTGCGCGATGTAGACGTGCCCGCGCTCGACGAGATCGGGCATCTGGCGGTAGAAGAACGTGAGCAGCAACGTGCGGATGTGACTGCCGTCGACGTCGGCGTCGGTCATCACGATGATGCGGTGGTAGCGCAACTTGTCGACGTCGTAGTCGGGCCCGATGTTGGTGCCCAGCGCGGTGATCAGCGTGGCGATCTGCTCCGACGAGATCAGCTTGTCGAAGCGCGCCTTCTCGACGTTGAGCACCTTGCCTCGCAGCGGCAGGATGGCCTGGAACTTGCGGTCGCGCCCCTGCTTGGCCGAGCCGCCCGCCGAGTCGCCCTCGACGATGAAGATCTCGGAGAGCGCCGGGTCCTTCTCCTGGCAGTCGGCCAGCTTGCCGGGCAGGCCGACGCCGTCGAGCAGGCCCTTGCGCCGCGTCATCTCGCGCGCCTTGCGCG
>CAZBTE010000232.1:0-4179 GCA_964494665.1 uncultured Limnobacter sp. | reverse complement strand
CCGACACGCCGTACGTGAACTACATCATCAACTGCGGCAACAACGTCGAGGCGTCGGGCGGCGTGGTCGGCATCTGGCGTGAAGCCGACGCACGCGTGCGCGGCGCCAAGCGGGTGCAGGTCGAGCCGCACCTGTCGATCACCGGCGCCGTGTCGGCGGAGTGGGTGCCGATCCGGCCCAAGACCGACGCCGCATTCCTGTACGGCCTGATCCACCGCATCCTGCACGAGCGCGACTGGCGCGAAGTGTGCGACCTGCCCTACCTGAGGGACCGCACCAGCTCGCCTTACCTGGTGGGCCCCAACGGCTGGTACCTGCGCGATGCCGACAGCGGCAAGCCGCTCGTGTGGGACCTCTCCGACGGTCGCGCCAAGCCGTTCGACGCGCCCGACCTGCGTGATCCGGCGCTGGACGGCGAATACACGGTCGCCGGCGTCGAGCACGGTGCCGACGACGAGCGCATCGCCCACACGGCGGCGCGCGGCCGGCCTGCGTTCCAGGCGATGCTCGACCACATGCGCGGCTATTCGCCCGAGTGGGCGGCGTCCGAGTGCGACGTTCCTGCCGAGACGATCCGTCGCGTGGCCGACGAGTACCTCGCGCACGCTTGCGTCGGCCAGACCATCGAGATCGAAGGAAAGACGCTGCCGTTCCGCCCGGTCGCGGTGATGCTCGGCAAGACCGTCAACAACGGCTGGGGCGGCTACCACTGTTGCTGGGCGCGCACCGTCCTGGCGGTGCTGGTTGGCGCGCTCGAGGTGCCAGGCGGCACGCTGGGCACCACCGTGAAGCTGGTGCGCCCCGCGCTGTCGCGCGTGGGCTCGGTGGTGCCGGGCCCCGACGGGCTGATGGCCTACCAGTTCAACGAGACGTCGCGCGACGGCTGGATGAGCAAGCCGCACATCCGCAACGCCTACAAGACGCTGGTGCCGCTGGTCTCCGATTCGCCGTGGTCGCCCGCGCTGGGACCGGCGCACCTGCCGTGGCTGTTCCAGAAGCAGGCGCCGGCGAACTGGCCGCGCACCACGCCTCCCGACATGTGGATCTGCTATCGCACCAACCCGGCGATCTCGTCGTGGAACGCGCCCGAGATCGCCGAGCGCCTCGCGGAGTTCCCGTTCATCGTCGCGTTCGCGTACACGGAAGACGAGACGAACCACTTCGCCGACGTCCTGCTGCCCGAGGCGCTCGACCTGGAGAGCCTGCAGATCATCCGCATCGGCAGCACCAAGTTCACCGAGCAGTTCTGGAAGCACGAAGGCTGGGCGATCCGCCAGCCGGCGGTCGAGTCGCCGTGCGACACGATGGACTTCACCGACATCGCCACCGCGCTGGCCGAGCGTGCCGGCATCCTGAAGGAGTACGTCACGGCGGTGAACCGCGGCGCCGCCGGCACGGCGCTGCGTGACCGCCGGGGCAGCTTCGACTATGCGCTCGACGAGACGCGCGCGCCCACGTCCAACGAAGTGTGGAGCGCTTTCGCGAAGGCGGCCAGCCACGAGCTGAGCGATGGCGCCGAAGTGCACGACCTCGAGTGGTTCAAGGACAACGGCTTCATGCTGCGACCCTTCCCGCAGCTCGACTGGTACCTGTACCCCGCGCTCGAGCGCCAGGGCCTGCGCTTCGAGCTGCCCTACCAGGAGCGCGTGGTGCGCCACGGCCGCCAGCTCGCCAACCGCCTGCACGAGGCGGGCGTCGACTGGTGGGAGCACCAGCTCGCCGAATACGAGTTCATGCCGACTTACGAACGCTTTCCCGAGATCTGGATCGAGTACGCGCGCGAATACGATCGCGACCCCGACGAGTTTCCGTTCTGGGCGCTGACCGCCCGCTCGATGCAGTACAGCTGGGGTGCCAACGTGGGCCTGCCGCTGATCAACGAGGTCGCCAACAACATCGCCGGCCACCGCGGCGTGATCGTCAACCGCAGCGTCGCGCGCCGGCTCGGCATCTCGGAGGGCGAGCGCCTGGTGATCGAATCGGTGTCGGGCATCACCGAGGGCAACGCGGTGCTGCGCGAAGGCATCCGCCCCGATACGGTGCTGATGATCGGCCAGTTCGATCACTGGAAGACGCCGTTCGCGAAGGACCTGAAACTGCCGAGCCTGAACTCGCTCACCGATCTGTCGCTGAAGCTCACCGACGGCACGGGCAGCGGATCGGACGTGATGCGGATCCGCATCCGCCGCGCTTCCAACGGCGAACTGCTGAAACTGCCCGCGCAGCGAACACAGCAGGCGTCGGCGCACGCCTGATCACGTCACGAGGAACTCCGACCCATGGCACAAGTCGAAACCACCGGCCTCGCGGAACGCACCGGCCTCGCGAAGGTCATCCGCGAAGCCGGCAGCGACACGACGCCGATCACCTACCGTACGCAGCCTGCGCGCGTCGGCGCACGCGATGCCACCGGCCATCTGCCGCGCTGGGGGATGGTGATCGACCTGAACCGGTGCGTCGGTTGCCAGACCTGCACGATCGCCTGCAAGCACGCCAACGACACGCCGCCCGGCGTGCAGTGGCGCCGTGTGCTCGACGTCGAGCAGGGTACGTTCCCGAACGTCGAGCGGCTGTTCCTGGTCACCGGCTGCCAGCACTGTGCCGAGCCGCCCTGCGTTCCGGTCTGCCCGACCGGCGCGACGCGCCAGCGCGAGGACGGGCTGGTGACGATGAACTACGACGTGTGCATCGGCTGTGCCTACTGCGCGGTGTCGTGTCCGTACCAGGCGCGCACCATCGTGCACGAACGCATGGGTTACTACGGCGCCAGGACCACGCTGCAGGAGGACGCCACCGCGCATCCCGAGCGCATCGGCGTGGCGCAGAAGTGCACCTTCTGCCAGGGGCGCATCGACGATGGCCTGGCGCGCGGGCTGGTGCCTGGCGTCGACCCCGACGCCACGCCTGCCTGTTCGGCCGCCTGCATCTCGCAGGCGATCCACTTCGGCGACTTTGCCGATCCGCACAGCAAGGTGTCGCAACTGGTGCGCGATCAACCGAGCGTGCAGCTCAATGCCGAGGTCGGCACCGATCCGCAGATCCGCTACCTGTACACGACGCCCGCGGTGCCGGGGCGCGACACGACGGCCGACGCCGACGAAGAGCGGCTCGCCGATCCGGCCAACCCGCTGGTGGGAGCGCTGCAGACCTTCTGGGACTGGCGCGCTGCAATGAACTGGATCTTCGGCGGGACCGGCACCGGGCTGGCCGTCGTCACGGGCCTGGTTTCGTGGTGGGGATTGCTCGAAGCGTCGCACGCCCCGCTGCTGTACCTGCTGTCGGCGGTGCTGGTCGCCACCGGCCTGTTCTTCGTGTTCCTGAAGATCGGCCGGCAGATGCGGTTCTGGCGTGCCGCCACGCGCTGGCAGAGCTCGTGGATGACGCGCGAGCTGTACGTGGCGCTGGTGTTCTTCCCGTCGGTGCTGGCCTGCCTGGTGGCGCCCGGGCCGCTGCCGTTCGCGCTGGCCAGTGCCTCGGCCGCGGCGTTCCTGGCCTGCCAGGCCATGATCCTGTATCGGGCGCGTGGCATTCCCGCGTGGCGCGTCCCGCTGATGCCATGGATGATCTTCGCGACCGGGCTGCTCGAGGGCACGGGTGTATTCGCGCTGGCCGCCGGCGCGCTCGACGTAGCGGCGAGCGCGCCGATGCTGCCGGGCGCCGTGGGGCTCATGATGGTCGGCCTGGCGGTGGTGAACGCGATGCTGTGGCGCGGCTACATCGGCACGGCGCGCGAGGAGGGCATCCCGCCCCTCGCACGGCGCGTGCTGGGCGCGCTCACGCCGTGGCTGCACGGTGTCGGGCACGCCGTCCCGGCGGGGCTCGGCGTCCTGGCCGGGTTCATCGTGGCGGCCGCGCCACTGGTGCTCGCGCTGGCCGGTGCGGCGGCGATCGCCGGCGGCGCGGCGTGGAAGTTCACCGTCATCGTCCGCGCCGCCTACACGCAGGGCTTCGCGCTGTCGCGCATGCCGCAGCGCGGGTCAGGGCGCCGGGCCGCGCCGGCGCGGCTTGGCGCGGAGGCTGCGCAAACCCGCCGCTGAGCGCCGCTCGCCGAGCGCCGCGGGCGGCCTCCGCCGGGGGCCGCCACGCCCCAAATTGACAGCCTGCCGGGGGCCGGAGATAATTCACGGTTCCCTGGAGGGGTGCCCGAGTGGCTAAAGGGGGCAGACTGTAAATCTGTTG
>CAZBTE010000231.1:0-4212 GCA_964494665.1 uncultured Limnobacter sp. | reverse complement strand
CTGTCGACCATCAGCGCCGCGAGGTCGCTGGTCGCGTGCCGACCGAGCGGCATCAGGGCGAACCAGGTGATCACCGCAACGGTGAACAACTGGAAAGCGAACGACACCACCGCGATGACCAGGGCGGTGCGCCCGAACAGCGTGCGCGGCACGTCACGCCTGGCCGCGTGGCGCGCGCGGCGTGAACAGGTAACCCTCGCCCCAGACCGTACGCAGGTAGACCGGGTGCGCCGGATCGGTTTCGATCTTGCGACGCAGCCGCGTGACGCGCACGTCGACCATGCGGTCGAACGGGCCGCGCTCGTAGCCCTTGAGCAGATCGACCAGCGCGTCGCGACTGAGCACGCGGTCGGGATGCTCGAGCATCACCTTGAGCAATTCGAACTCCGCCCCCGACAGCTCGACCGGTTCCCCGTTGCGTGTGAGCCTCCTCGCCTCGAGATCGACCTCGAACGGACCGAAGCGACGAAGCGGTCCTGCCGGCGCCGGGACGCGCCGGCGGCGAAGCACCGCGGCGATCCTCGCGAGCAGCTCGCGATGGCTGAACGGCTTCGGCAGGTAGTCGTCCGCACCGACTTCCAGCCCGACGATGCGATCGATCTCCTCGCCGCGCGCCGACAGCATGATGATCGGCGGCGAGCCCTGCGCGTTCAACGCGCGCGCGAGCGAAAGCCCGTCCTCGCCGGGGAGCATCACGTCGAGCAGCAGCAGGTCGACCGGGTGAGTCGACAGGTGCGCCTTCATTGCCGCGCCGTCGGCGACGCCGACGACCGTGTATCCGTTGTCGGACAGGTATCGCACGAGCAACTCGCGCAAGCCCTCGTCGTCGTCCACCACCAGTATCCGACCGCGACCGCCGGCCATGGCCCTGCCCGCCCCCTGAAACAACTCGTAACAAACGCGGGTCCGTGGCAACACCCTGGAAACCGCTGCCGCCTAGTCTCTGTCAAAACCGGTGACAACGAGGGGAGACAGGCCATGCTGCGTGCGATTCTACTGATGTCGATCATTTCCGTTGCAACGTCCGCTGCGGCCGACCCGATCGGCATGCGGGCCAAGGGCGGGTTTCCCGAGTACCTGTTCCTCGAGAAGGCGCCGCGTGCCGAGGCGCCGGCCACCGCGCAGAAGCTGGCGCGGGCGGTGATCGCCGGACGGATGATCATCTTCGCCTACAGCAAGAAGCTCACCGATCCGGCGCTCGGCGACAAGGGATTCACCGGCGAGTTCTTCGAGGGCCAGTGGCGCACCGCGCTCGAAGCCGAGCTGATGGATGCGACGCCGAGCCAGCGCCGGATGCTGGAGAAGCTGTTCTGGGCCGGCCGCCAGGTGATCGACAACAACCAGGAGCGCCTGAACGTCAAGGGCATCGCCTGGAAGAACTTCCTGCCGGCCAAGTGGGAACGCGAGATGGGGCAGGTGTTCACGGCGCGCACCGGCATCATCATCAAGCAGCCCGGGCGCGCGTATCGCAGCCCGGTCAACGTGCCCGACGAAGCCGAGCGCAGCGCGATGCAGCATTACGTCAATGCCGGTCGCGACCAGAACCGTCCGCAAACCGCGTTCGCCACGATGGGCAAGCAGGCCGTCTACCGGCACATGGAGCCGATCCGCCTGATGGATGCCTGCCTGCCGTGCCATGGCAAGCCCAAAGGCGAGCCGGACATGCTCGGCTACCTGAAGGACGGGCTGGAAGCCGGTGACCTGATCGGGCTGATGAGCGTGACGGTCGCGGTCGAAGACTGACTCGTACGATCGAGGAAGGGAGACCATGAAGAAGCGTTCATTGGCCCGTTGCGCGGCGGCGTTCTGTACGGCAGCTGCGATCGCGCTGCTGGCGCCGGCCGTGCTGCAGACCGCGCGCGCCCAGGCGCAGCAGCCGGCGGCACCCGACATGGCGCAGATGCGGCAGGGCATGGAGCTGATGCAGAAGCAGATGGCGCTGATGACGCCCGAGCTGCGCAAAAAGGCCAATGCGCTGTCGCCGCAGATCAAGCAGTTCCTGATGCAGGTCGCGCTCAAGCACCCGCGCCAGAGCGACACGCTGACGCTGGTGCAGGTGATGCAGGAGATCCTCGCCGACTACCAGGCGGTCGCTACCGCGCTCGCGGTCGACAACGGGGAACTGGCGGCCGATGCGGCGCGCCGCATCGCGAACCACCGTCTGCCGCGCGGCGGCATGCTGCCCTACCTGCCGATCGAGAAGGTGACGACGCAGGAGCTCTCGGTCCTTCCCGCGATGGAGCAGGCGGTCGAGGGCGGCGCGCGCCAGCTCGCCGCTGCGGCCGAGAAAGGCGACATGGTCGCGGCGGCCGAGCACTTCGGCACGGTCACTTCCGGCTGCGTGGCCTGCCACGCGCACTTCAGGGGCCAGCCGGGAACTTCGCCGCGGGTGCGCGCGCCCTAGCGCCTCGCGGGTCCATTCGGAAAAAAGCGCGACGTCGATCGCGCCAGGGGGAGACTCATGTTCATCGATCTCGCAAGTCCGGTCCGCAAGTCGATTCTCGCGGCAGTCGCAGCAGGGACGCTGGGAGCCGCGGGCACGGTCGTCGCAGCCGACTGGGTGATGCTGCAGGCAATGGAGCCGCCGAAGTCCACGCATCGGGTGTTCGGCGTGGTGCAGGCCTCGTACACGAACTTCTTCGGCTGCGACAAGCTGCAGGGCCTGCGCGACGTCGGCCCCAACCAGTTTTCGCTGTTGAACGGCAGCTACAACGGCAACTGCCGGGTCGGGCCCGAACTGCGCGACAAGCAGGCCGACTTCAACCTCGACAACCTCGCCATCGGCCTGCGCGGCAACCTGATACCGGGGCGCATCAACTACTTCACGATGGTCAACGCCGGCATGAACGGCTCGACCTACGATCCGCTCGACACCGACCGGGCGCGGCTGCTCAGCGTGACCGACGCCACGATGACCTTCAGCTACGTCCCCGGCGTGCGCGTGCGCGTCGGCCTGATGAAGAAGCCCGGCCCCGAGGAGCTCTACCAGGGGCTGGACGCGGTCAACTACATCTGGCCCACCGACTTCATCGCACGCGTGCAGGTCGAGCGCTTCGTGCGAACCAACGCGAAAGGAACCCGGCCGCTTCCGGGCCAGAGCGATGGCACCGCTTCGTTCGGCGGCTACGACAGCGACATCGGCCGCGACTGGGGGATCCAGTTCTTCGATGCGTTCAAGCGCGGCAAGTGGACCCACACCTACGCCGTGATGATCGGCCAGGGCAGCGGCGTGCACGACCTGAAGGACTACAACAACGAGAAGGACCTGAACCTGTACTTCTCGTCCGAGCACGACCTGCCCGGCGGCATGGGTCCGAACAAGCACGGGGTGAAGTTCTACGGCTACCACCAGCGCGGCACGCGCAACTTCGAGGTCACGCCGGACGGAGACCTGAGCGAAGACTTCGACTTCACCCGCCACGGCTTCGGCGTCAAGGCGCTCGGCGAAATCTTCGGCGCCGGCCGCGGCAGGCACCGGCTCGGCGCCGAGCTGATGTATGCCAATGGCATGGTCTTCTACACGCCGACCGGCAACGTGATCGACGAGGCCTTCGGCGGGCAGTTGCAGATCGCCGCCGAGAAGGGCAACAAGGCGCGCGGCCTGACGATCGACTACGGCTACTACCTGAACAGCACCTGGGACTTCAGCGTTCGCTACTGGCGCAACGACGAGCTGTACCGCACGCTGGGCACGCCGACCTGGAACGAGGCGGACCACCGGAAGATCCAGGGCGTCACCTTCGGCGTGAACTACCGGTTCAATCCGAGGACGCGGCTCACGGCCAATCTCGAGTTGCGCGACGTCAAGGTTCCCAACGCCGTCTACCTCGGCGGCACGCCGGAGATGCGCGCGATCCAGACCAGCAATGCGCGGATCGTGTCCGATTCCGTGGGCGCGCGCCTGGGCCTGCAGATCACGCACACCTTCTGAGCGAAGGCCGCGCATGAAACCCACGATCACGCTCGGCGGCGCGCTGTTCGCGCTCGGCGTGCTGGCGGGCTGCGCGCAGGCGCCCGCCATCGCGCCGGCCCCTGCGACCGCAACGCCGGCGCCGGCGGCACCACGTGGCCCCGACTACTCCGGGTATCCCTGCCTCAGCTATACGCTGCCGTGCGGAAAGATCGCCACGCGCAAGCCGGTGGCGCGCGCGCTCGAAGGCAAGCTCGACGGTGACGCCGAGCGCGGCCGGCAATTGGCCTTCGCGCGCAACA
>CAZBTE010000230.1:0-4228 GCA_964494665.1 uncultured Limnobacter sp. | reverse complement strand
TGACGCTCGGGCCGCTGGTGGAAGTGGCCTCGGGCGAAGGGCCGGCGCCGGCGCGCGTGCAGCAACCGGTGCCGCGCGCGCTCGTCATCGGCCAGCCGCTGGTGGGCGTGGGCATGATGGACGAAGCGGCGCGTTCGGCGGTGTCGGGCGCGATCGCAGCGTGGCTGGCCGAGGAGTTCGGGGGCCCGGTCGACTACAAGGCGCATCCGCGCGAGGTCGGGCGCCACGAGATGCGCGAGCCGCACTATCAACTTCTGGAGATCGACGAGCCGATCGAGAGCTACCTCGCACGCACCCCCTACGCGGTCGTCGTCGGCTGCTGCTCGACCGCGCTGTTTCTCGCACGCCAGATCTACGGCCCGGACGCTCGCATCGCCGCTTTCGGGCTCGACAGCGTGCACTTCAAGGGCGAAGGCAAGCGCGAGAACACGCTGTCGCTGATGCGCGAGTTCGCGATCGAGATCCACTGACCCTCATGCTCGACGGAAAATCGATCCTGATCACCGGCGGCACCGGTTCGTTCGGCCGCCAGTACGTGAAGACCATCCTTGCCCGCTACCGGCCAAGGCGGGTGGCGGTGTTCTCGCGCGACGAGCTCAAGCAGTATGAGATGCAGCAGGAGTACCGGGCGCCGGAGATGCGCTGGCTGATCGGCGACGTGCGCGACGCCGTGCGGCTGCAGCAGGCGATGCGCGGCGTCGACGTGGTGATCCACGCGGCGGCGCTCAAGCAGGTGCCGGCCGCCGAGTACAACCCGATGGAGTGCATCAAGACCAACGTGCACGGCGCCGAAAACGTGATCCTGGCGGCGCTGGAGAACGAGGTCGAGCAGGTCATCGCGCTGTCGACCGACAAGGCGGCCAACCCGATCAACCTGTACGGGGCGACCAAGCTCGCGTCGGACAAGCTGTTCGTGGCCGCCAACAACATGGCGGGCGGGCACCGCACGCGCTTCGCGGTGGTGCGCTATGGCAACGTGGTGGGCTCGCGCGGCTCGGTGGTGCCGTTGTTCAGGCGGCTGATCGCCGAAGGGGCCGACCATCTGCCGATCACGCACGAGCAGATGACCCGCTTCTGGATCACGCTGCAGCAGGGCGTGGACTTCGTGCTGAAGTGCTTCGGGCGCATGCAGGGCGGCGAGATCTTCGTGCCGAAGCTGCCGTCGATCCGCATCACCGACCTGGCCGAGGCGATGGCGCCGGAGTTGCCGACACGCATCGTCGGCATCCGTCCCGGCGAGAAGCTGCACGAGATCATGTGTCCCGCCGACGACTCGCACCTGACCCTGGAGTTCGACGACCACTTCGTGATCCGGCCGACCATCCGCTTCTTCCACTCGGACATGGACTATGCGGTCAACGGGCTGGGCGAGCGGGGCACGGCGGTGGCGCAGGGCTTCGAGTACAACTCCGGCAGCAATGCGCACTTCCTGAGCGTGCCGGAGATCCGCGAGGTCAACACGGCCGCGGGTGCATGATCCCGTACGGGCGCCAGGAGGTCACGCAGGCCGACATCGACGCCGTGCAGGCGGTGCTGCGCTCGGACTTCCTCACGCAGGGGCCGGCCGTGGCGCGCTTCGAACAGGCGCTGGCGGCCCGTTGCGGCGCGGCCCACGGCGTCGCGCTCGCCAATGCGACGGCTGCGCTGCATGTCGCCTGCCTCGCACTCGACCTCGGGCCCGGCGACTGGCTGTGGACCTCGCCGAACACTTTCCTCGCTTCGGCCAACTGCGGGGTGTACTGTGGTGCGCGCATCGACTTCGTCGACATCGACCCGCGCACCTACAACATGGATGCGGCGGCGCTGGCACGCAAGCTCGGGCACGCCGAGCGCGAGGGTCGCCTGCCGAAGGTGGTGGTGCCGGTGCACTTCGCCGGGCAGAGTTGCGACATGGCGGCGATCGGTACGCTGGCGAAGCGCTACGGCTTTCGGGTGCTCGAAGACGCATCGCACGCGATTGGCGCCCGCTACCGCGGGTTGCCGGTCGGTTCGTGCGCACACAGCGACATCGCGGTGTTCAGCTTCCATCCGGTGAAGATCGTCACCACGGGGGAGGGCGGCGCTGCGCTCACCAACGATGCCGCGCTCGCGCAGCGCATGGAACGGCTTCGCAGCCACGGCATGACACGCGATGCCGCGCTGATGGACAGCGAACCGGACGGGCCGTGGTACTACCAGCAGGTCGAGCTGGGCTACAACTACCGGATCACCGACATCCAGGCCGCGCTCGGGCTGAGCCAGCTGGCGCGGCTCGACGACTACGTGCAGCGACGACACCGGCTCGCCGCGCGCTACGACGCGCTGCTGGCCGACCTTCCGGTGATCGCGCCGATGCGCGCGGCCGATGCGTACTCGGCGCTGCACCTGTATCCGATCCAGGTCGACGCGGCTCGCTGCGGGCGCACTCGCCGGCAGGTGTTCGACGCGCTGCGCGCCGCCGGCATCGGCGTGAACGTCCACTACATTCCGGTTCACACGCAGCCATACTACCGGCGCATGGGTTTCCGCAGCGGCGACTTCCCGCACGCCGAGGCCTATTACGCGCAGGCGATCAGCCTGCCGATGTTCGCGACGCTCGACGACGCCCAGCAGGACGAGGTCGTCGCGGCGCTGCGGGAGGCGCTGGCATGAGGCTCGCGGTCATTCCCGCGCGAGGCGGCAGCAGGCGCATCCCGCGCAAGAACATCCGGCCGTTCGCCGGCCGGCCGATCATTGCCTGGTCGATCGACGCGGCACGTGCCTGCGGGCTGTTCGACCACGTCGTCGTGTCGACCGACGACGACGAGATCGCCGGGGTTGCGCGCGGCTGCGGTGCCGAGACGCCATTCGTGCGCCCGAAGGATCTCGCGGACGATCACACCGGAACCAACGCGGTGGTCAGGCATGCGATCGGCTGGTTCGGCGAACGGGGATCGTTGCCCGAACACGTCTGCTGCCTCTATGCGACCGCGCCCTTCGTGCAGCCGCATCTGCTGCGCGAAGGCTTCGAGCGTCTGGTTGCGAACGGCAGCTCTTTCGCGTTCTCGGTGACAGGCTTCGAGTTCCCGATCCAGCGCGCGCTGCGCATCGATGCACGGGGCCGCGTGCAGCCGATCTGGCCCGAGAACGCAGCGCGCCGGTCGCAGGATCTGGAGCACGCGTACCACGATGCCGGGCAGTTCTACTGGGGCACGGCGCGCGCCTTCCTCGACGACGTCGCGCTGTACTCCGACGCGTCGGTGCCGGTGATCCTGCCGCGCCACCTGGTGCAGGACATCGACACCGAGGAAGACTGGACGCGCGCCGAGCTGATGTTCGGCGCGTTTCGCGCGCAGCAGGGCGGATGAAGGTCGCGTTTCGCACCGACGCGTCCGGGCGCATCGGTACCGGCCACCTGGTGCGCTGCCTGACGCTGGCCGATGCGCTGCATGCGCAGGGCGCGCGGGTGCGCTTCGCCTGCCGCGACCTCGCCCCGGAGCTGAAGGCGCTGGTGCTCGCCCGCGGGCACGAGCTGGTCGAGCTCCCGGCGGCGCATGCTCGCGCGGCGGGCGCTGCGCGCAGGCAGGACGAGCACCGGCCCGGCGACGGGCACGCACCGAAGGCGCCGCTGGAGGGCTCCGCACATGAGCACTGGCTCGGCGCGACCGAGGACGAGGACGTGGCGGCGACACTGGCCGCACTGTCGGGCGACGGGCCCTGGGACTGGCTGGTCGTCGATCACTACGCGCTCGGTGCGGGCTGGGAAGTGCGCATGCGCGCCTGCGCGGCGCGCATCCTGGTGATCGACGACCTGGCCGATCGCCCGCACGACTGCGACGCGCTGCTCGATCAGAATTTGTACGCCGACATGCATTCGCGCTACGACGGACTGGTGCCCGGTGGCTGCATCCGCCTGCTGGGTCCGAGGCATGCGCTGCTTCGACGCGAGTTCGCGACGGCCCGCGAGAGCCTGCGCGTGCGCGGCGACGAAGTGCGGCGGGTGCTGGTGTCGTGCGGTGGCGTCGATGCCACGAATCTCACGGCACGCGCGCTGGATGCGCTGGATGCCGTCGCCGCTGACGTCGACGTCGATGTGGTGATCGGCGCGATGCATCCCGATCGCGACGCGATCGTCGCCCTCTGTGCACGACGCGCTCGCACGACCTGCCACGTGCAGGCGTCCGACATGGCGCGGCTGATCGCCGATGCAGACGTCGGCATCGGCGCGGCCGGCGTCGCGACCTGGGAGCGCTGCGCGCTCGGCCTGCCG
>CAZBTE010000229.1:507-4249 GCA_964494665.1 uncultured Limnobacter sp. | reverse complement strand
GGTCGCAGAACGGGCAGCGCATCGCGCGCTCGCGTTCTCAGCCGTAGACCGGGAATTTCGCCGTCAGCTGTCCGACCTTCTCGCGCACCGTCGCCAACCGGGCCGCGTCGCCGGGGTGGTCCAGCACGTCGGCGATCAGGTGGCCGACCTGGCGCGTCTCGTCCTCGCCGAAACCGCGCGTGGTCATCGCCGGCGTGCCGAGCCGGATGCCGCTCGTGACCATCGGCTTCTCGGGGTCGTTCGGGATCGAGTTCTTGTTGCAGGTGATGTGCGCCTCGCCGAGCAGGCGCTCGGCTTCCTTGCCGGTGATCTTCTTGGCGCGCAGGTCGACCAGCATCAGGTGCGATTCGGTGCGGCCCGAAACGATCCGCAGGCCACGTTCGATCAGCGTCTGCGCAAGCACGCGCGCATTGCTGGTCACCTGCTGCTGGTAGGCACGGAACTCGGGTTGCTGCGCCTCGCGAAACGCCGCCGCCTTGGCGGCGATCACGTGCATCAGCGGGCCACCCTGCAGGCCCGGAAAGACCGCCGAGTTGATCGCCTTCTCGTGCCGTTCGGGCATCAGGATGAAGCCGCCGCGCGGGCCGCGCAGGCTCTTGTGGGTGGTCGACGTGACGATGTCGGCGTGCGGTACCGGGTTCGGGTAGACACCGCCCGCAATCAGGCCGGCGTAGTGGGCCATGTCGACCATCAGCAGTGCGCCGACGTCCTTTGCGACGCGTGCGAAGCGGGCCCAGTCGATGCGCAGGCTGTACGCGGACGCGCCGGCGATGATGACCTTCGGCCGGTGCTCGTGCGCCTTCCGTTCCATTGCGTCGTAGTCGATCGCCTCGGACTCGTCCAGGCCGTAGGACACCACCTTGAACCACTTGCCCGACATGTTCAGTGCCATGCCGTGCGTGAGATGCCCGCCTTCGGCCAGGCTCATCCCCATGATGGTGTCGCCCGGATTGAGAAAAGCGAGAAACACCGCCTGGTTGGCCTGCGCACCCGAGTGCGGCTGCACGTTGGCGCATTCGGCGCCGAACAGCGCCTTCACGCGATCGATCGCGAGCTGCTCGGCGACGTCGACGTGCTCGCAACCGCCGTAGTAGCGCCGGCCCGGATAGCCTTCGGCGTACTTGTTGGTCATCTGGGAGCCCTGCGCAGCCATGACGGCCGGGCTGGCGTAGTTCTCGGACGCGATGAGCTCGATGTGCGCTTCCTGGCGCTGGTTCTCCAGGCGGATCGCGTTCCAGAGCTCGGGATCGGCCTGCGACAGGCCGAGGTTGCGGTCGAACATGGGGGTCACCTCGCGGAGCGCCGGTCGCGCAACGAAAGCGCGATTCTAAAGGATCAGCGCCACGGGATCAGCGGCGCGCTTCCACGTCGTCGAGCGCGTCGTCCAGGTGCGCGACGTCGCCCCAGGCCACCAGCTCGAAGGCGCGACCATCCCACGCGATGCGGTTCAGGCTCGCGTTGAGAAGGTCGTGCGTGCGCGGCGCCTCCAGCGGCATTCCGGTGGCGATGCGGTAGGCGCAGTCGAGCACCCCGCCGTGCGTTACGGCGATCACCGTCTGTCCCGGATGCCTTCCGGCGATCTCCAGCATCGCGGCGCGCACGCGCGCATGGAACCCGCGCAGCGTTTCGCCGCCTCCGGGAAGCTCGAAATCGGGTTCGCGCGCGCGCCAGCGCCGCCACGCGTCGGGTCGGTCGCGCTGGATGTCGTCGTGCGTGCACCCTTCGAAGCCGCCGTAATGCCGTTCGCGCAGCCTTGCGTCGACGCGCAGCACGAGGCCGCAGGCGGCGGCGATCGGTTCGGCGGTCTGGCGCGCCCGCGCGAGGTCGCTCGAATAGAGCGCACCCGCACGCATACCGGCGAGGCGCCGTCCGGTGCGCACGGCCTGCGAGCGCCCCTCGTCATCGAGAGGAATGTCGATCAGGCCCTGGAAGCGACGCTCGCGGTTCCAGGCCGTCACGCCATGGCGAATCAGCACCAACTCGGTCGGCGAACCGGTGCGCGGCGTTGCGCTCAAGCCGAGGCAGTGGCGAGCCGCGGGTTCAGCGTGTACGTGCCGGTGATGGATGCCTCGCCCAGCCGGTGGTGCGCGATGACCTTGCGCGCGTCGGCTCCGGTGAAGCGTCCCATCAGCGGCAGGCGCTCGACGTCGAGCGCATAGACGGTGAACACGTAGCGGTGCACGATCGAATCGTTCCACGGCGGGCACGGGCCATCGTAACCGTGATAGTCGCCGGCCATGTCGTGGTCGTCGGCAAACCAGGCGGTGTAGTCGTTGATGCCCTGGCGCGCACCGTGGCGCGCCGCCGGCCCGCTCTTGCCTTTGGGCGTGACGTTGTCGGAGAACTCTCCGGCAGCAATCGCGTCGACGCTCGCCGGCAGGTCGACCAGGATCCAGTGGAAGAACTCGATCCGCTTGAGCGTCGAAGGGATCTCGCGCCCTTCCTGATTGACGTCTTCCGGACTGCCGGGTACGTCGGGGTCGTGGCAGACGATGGCGAACGAACGCGTTCCTACCGGCGCGTCCGACCAGGCAAGGTGGGGATTCCGGTTGGACGACAGGGTCACGTGCGACTTCGGATCGATGCGGCAGAACGCGAACTCGGCTGGAATCGGTTTGCCGTTCTCGAAGGATTCGCTGATCAGTTTCATCTCGAGGTCTCCATGGCCACCAATGGCGTGGCCCTCGCCGACACCTTACCCGATGCGCGCACGCATGCGCGACTCCGACCGCCATTTTCGGGCGCGAACGACGGCGCGCGACTTGCCGCCGGTCAACGCGGTGGGGGTATCTGCAGCCACAGGGTCACCGGGCCATCGTTGACCAGCGCAACCTGCATGTCGGCGGCGAAGCGCCCGCTCGCGACGTCGGCATGGTGTGCACGCGCCAGTTCGACGAAGCGCTCGTACAGGCGGCGACCCGCTTCGGGCGCCGCCGCTCGCGAGAAACCCGGCCGGTTGCCACTCGCCGTGTCAGCCGCAAGGGTGAACTGCGGCACCACCAGCAGGCCGCCGGCCACGTCCTGCACGCTGCGGTTCATCCGCCCGGCCTCGTCGGCAAAGCAGCGCAAACGCAGCACCCGCTGCAACAGGCGCTCGCAGTCGGCGGCGGCGTCGCCCTGCTCGGCGCAGTAGAAGACCAGCAGCCCGCGGCCGATGCGGCCGATCGCCTCGCCGGCGACCCGCACCTCGGCATCGGCAACCCGCTGCAGCAGTGCGATCATCGGGCCGGAGCAGGCGACCGGTTCGGGTCAGGCAACCGGTTCGAGTGTCACGCGTGCAAACCGGCGCTTGCCGACCTGCACGACGTAGGTGCCCACGGGCAGCTCGAGAGCGCGATCCGCGACGCGCTGGCCGTCGATGCGTACCCCGCCCTGGTCGATGTTGCGGTTGGCTTCGCTGGTTGAAGGGGCCAGCTGTGCCTGCTTGAGCAGCTGCGCGATCGGCATCGGCGCGCCGCGCAATACCACCTCGGGCATGTCGTCGGGCAGCGCGCCGTGCCGGAAGCGCGCCTCGAAGCGCTCGAGTGCCGTCCCGGCCGCCGCCCGCGAATGGAAGCGTTCGACGATCTCCTGCGCCAGCATCACCTTCGCGTCGCGCGGATTGCGCCCCGCCGCGCACTCGGCGCGCAGCGCCGCGATGGCGGCGATCGAGCGGAACGACAGCAGCTCGTAGTAGCGCCACATCAGCTCGTCGGAGATCGACATCAGCTTGCCGAACATCTCGTCGGGCGATTCGGTGATG
>CAZBTE010000229.1:0-497 GCA_964494665.1 uncultured Limnobacter sp. | reverse complement strand
GCCGTCGAGCCCTTCGAGCAACGGCATCGTGAGGATGCATTGCGGCTCCTGCCCATACTCGCGCTGCAGTTCGCGCCCCACCAGCAGGTTGAACTTCTGGTCGGTGCCGCCCAACTCGATGTCCGACTCCAGCGCCACCGAATCGTAGCCCTGCATCAGCGGGTAGAGCAGCTCGTGCACCGAGATCGGTGCCCCGGCGCGAAATCGCTTGGTGAAGTCGTCGCGCTCCATCATGCGCGCCAGCGTGTAGCGCGCCGCGAGCTGGATCATGCCTCGCGCACCCAGCGGATCGCACCACTCGGAGTTGTAGCGGATCTCGGTGCGCTGACGATCGAGCACCAGGCTGGCCTGGTCGAAGTAGGTGCGCGCGTTGTGCTCGATCTGCTCGCGCGTCAGCGGCGGCCGGGTCGAGTTGCGGCCCGACGGATCGCCGATCATCGCGGTGAAGTCGCCGATCAGGAAGATCACCGTGTGGCCGAGGTCCTGCAGCTGGCGCA
>CAZBTE010000228.1:0-4299 GCA_964494665.1 uncultured Limnobacter sp. | reverse complement strand
AAAAGGCGCACATCTTTCGCGCCGGGCGGCCCGCGATCTGCAGCGATCCGGCACCGCCCGCGACGCTGCTCGAGCACGCGGGCACGATCGGCGCCGATCCGTGGCTGCTCGGGCGCGATTTCGCCTACGAAAGCAAGGGCGGGCAGTGGTCGTACCGCGGCCGCAGCTGGCGCCGTGGCGGGATGGCCTGGCCGGCGCTGCGCGGTGCCAACCAGCTGCAGAACGCCGCCGGCGTGCTGGCCGCGCTGGAGGCGCTGCGGCATCGGCTGCCGGTGGCGCAGCAGTCAGTGCGCGATGGGCTGGCCAGCGTGAGCTTGCCCGGGCGATTCCAGGTGCTGCCCGGTCGGCCGGTGGTGATCCTGGACGTCGCGCACAATCCGCACGCGGCGGCGCAACTGGCCGCGAACCTGCGCGGCATGGGCGCGTTTCGCCGCACGTTCGCGGTGTTCGGTGCGATGCGCGACAAGGACATCGACGGCATGATCGCGGCGCTAAAGCACCAGATCGACGAATGGTTGCCGACCGACCTGCCGACGCCGCGTGCCGCCAGCGCCACGTGGATCGTCGAGCGCCTGCACGCGGCTGGCGTGGCGACTGGCGACGAAGGCCAGCGCATCGACTGCCATCGAAGCGCGCGTGAAGCACTCGATGCAGCGAGGGGGCGGGCGAAGCCCGATGATAGAATCCTCGTCTTCGGCTCCTTCTACACCGTCGCTGACGTCCTCGCCGCCCGTGCCCCGTAGCACCCGCTTTCAACGTCAATACGTCGGCACGCAGGCCGCAGCGAGCGTGCCGGGTCCGGCGATTACGGATCTCCATGGCCAGGCGTGACACCGCCGAAGACGGCGGCGCGCTCGATCCGGCCCTCGCGCAGAAGAAGCGCGCGCGACGCCGGCTGGTCGGCGCGCTGGTGTTGGGCCTGCTTGCCGCAGTCGTGTTGCCGCTGATCCTCGACTCAGAGCCGCGCCAGACCATCACCGACGTCCAGATCGAGATCCCCCCGCGCGACACGCCGTTGCCGCCGAAGGCGGCAGCCGAGTCCGCGTCCGGCGAGGCGTCCGCGCCGCCCGTGACTCCGGCGGCCGAAGCCGGCTCGTCGGCGCCCGAGGCCGCACAGCGCGCCGCTTCCGGCGCGGATGCGGGCAGCCGGTCCGAATCCGTGAAGCCCGCCGATGCGGGCAAGCCGGTCGAATCGGCGAAGGCGGCGGGTTCGGCGAAGCCGGCCGATGCGGCGAAGCCGGCGAAGCCGACCGACGCCGCCCGGGCGGGCGGCGCCGCGAAATCCGCCGACGCGGCCAAGGCGCCTGCGCAGTCGAAGACCCCGCCCGCGAGTGCCGATACCGGGCGTTTCGCGCTGCAGGTCGGTGCCTACGCCAGTCCGGGTAGCGCGCGCGGCCAGGCCGACAAGGCGCGCAAGGCGGGTGTGCGTGTCTACACCGAGACGGTGAAGACGGCGCAGGGCGAGCGCACGCGGGTACGCGTCGGCCCGTTCGCCACGCGCGAGGCGGCCGACGAGGCGCGCGCCAAGCTCAAGCTGATCGGCGTCGACTCGGCGGTGGTCGCGCTGTAGGCCGCGGTGGACGTCGCCGCGCTCACCGGCTGGGACTACTTCGTGATCGCCACGCTGCTGATCTCGGTGGCTTTCGGCGTGCTGCGCGGCCTGGTGCGCACGATCTTCGCGCTGGCGGCATGGGTGATCGCGCTGATCGGCGCCCCGATGCTCACCGGGCCGCTGCTCGTGGCAACCGGCTGGGGACTGCATCCGGTGTTCGTGGCCGTGCTGCTGTTCTTCGCGCTGCTGGTGGCGGTGCGGATGCTGGGAGGGCTGGTCGCGCGCGGCCTGGCGAAAGTAGGGCTGGGCATGGCCGACCGATCGCTGGGTGCCGTGCTCGGCGTGGTGCGCGCGCTGATCATCGTCACGGTGGCAGCGCTGGTCGGGCACCATCTGGGCGCGGATCGCGAGCGTGCGTGGCAGCAGGCCCTTTCGCGGCCGTTTCTCGACGAACTGGTATCGTGGGTGACGCCGTACCTGCCCGCGCGTTCGGACAAGGTCAAGCAGACGTAGGAGTCTGTCATGTGCGGAATCCTCGGCGTCGTGGCGCGCTCCCCGGTCAACCAGCTGCTGTACGACGGCCTGCTGCTGCTGCAGCATCGCGGCCAGGACGCGGCCGGTATCTGCACCGCGATGGGCATGTCGTTCAGCATGTAGAAGGGCAATGGCCTGGTGCGCGACGTCTTTCGCACCCGCAACATGCGCTCGCTGCCGGGGCACACCGGCATCGCGCACGTGCGCTACCCGACCGCCGGGTCGGCCGGCAACTACGAAGAGGCGCAGCCGTTCTACGTCAACGCGCCGTTCGGCATCATGCTGGCGCACAACGGCAACCTGACGAATTCGGAGCAGCTGACCGACGAGATGTTCCGGCGCGACCGCAGGCACATCAACACCGACTCGGACTCCGAAGTGCTGCTGAACGTGCTGGCCAACGCGCTGCAATCGACGGCACGCGGCGTCTCGCTGGATGCCGACGCGATCTTCACGGCGGTGGCGGAGGTGCACGATCGCGTGCGCGGTGCGTACGCCTGCGTGGCCGAGATCGCCGGCTACGGCATCCTCGCGTTCCGCGACCCGCACGGCATCCGGCCGCTGTGCTACGGCGTGGCCGAAACCGAGCACGGTTCGGAATACCTGGTGGCGTCGGAATCGGTGGCGCTCGAGGGGCTGGGCTTTCGCATGGTGCGCGACGTGCAGCCGGGCGAGGCGGTGTTCATCGACATCGACGGCAACTTCCACGCGCGCCAATGCGCGCCGTCGCATTCGCTCAATCCGTGCGTGTTCGAGTACGTCTACTTCGCGCGGCCCGACTCGGTGCTCGACGGCGCGTCGGTGTACTCGGCGCGCCTGCGCATGGGCGAATACCTGGCCGAGCGACTCGCCACCGAACTGTGGCGCGGCGACGTCGACGTGGTGATGCCGATCCCGGACACCTCCCGCCCCTCGGCGATGCAGCTGGCGATGAAGCTCGGACTGAACTACCGCGAGGGTTTCCTGAAGAACCGCTACGTCGGGCGCACGTTCATCATGCCGGGACAGGCGGTGCGCAGGAAGTCGGTGCGCCAGAAGCTCAACGCAATGAGCGTCGAGTTCAAGGGCAAGAACGTGCTGCTGGTCGACGATTCGATCGTGCGCGGCACCACCTCGCGCGAGATCGTGCAGATGGCGCGCGACTCGGGGGCCAACAAGGTCTACTTCGCGTCGGCCGCCCCGCCGGTGCGCTACCCCAACGTCTACGGCATCGACATGCCCACGCGCAGCGAGTTGATCGCGCACGGGCGCAGCGACGAGGAGATCAGGGTGGCGATCGGCGCCGATGCGCTGATCTACCAGACCGTGGAGGCGATGAAACAGTCGGTGAGCGACGTCAATCCGCGGCTCACGAGTTTCGAGGCCTCGTGCTTCGACGGCGTCTACATCACCGGCGACATCACGCGGGAGTACCTCGATCGCATCGAGCGCGAGCGACTGCTGGGACCGGCGAGCGTCTACGACGAGGACGCGCCGAAGAACCAGATGAACCTGCAGTTCCCGGTCGCCACCGACTGAAGGACCTGACACGATGAGCGAGCGCGCGCCCGGGGCGGTCGGCGACGACGAGGAATACGGGTTCGACACGCGCGCGGTGCGCGCCGGCTTCGAACGCACGCCGTACGGCGAGCACACCGAGCCGATGTTCCTCACCTCGAGCTTCGTGCACGAGAGCGCCGCCCACGCCGCGGCCAAGTTCGCCGGCGAGGCGCCTGGCTACATCTACTCGCGCTTCGGCAACCCGACGGTGCGCCTGTTCGAGCAACGCCTGGCCGCGCTCGAAGGCGCCGACGATTGCCGGGGCACTGCGTCGGGGATGTCGGCCATCATGTCGGTGCTGATGAGCCTCACCCGCAGCGGTGACCACGTGGTGTCCGCGCAGGGTGTGTTCGGCACCACGATCCAGTTGTTCGCGCTGTTCGCGCGCTATGGCATCGAGACGACCTACGTGCCGCTGTCCGATCCCGACGCTTGGCGTGCGGCGATCCGCCCGAACACCCGCATGCTGTTCGTCGAGACGCCATCGAATCCGTCGACCGAGGTGGGCGACGTGCGTGCCTTGTCTGCGCTCGCGCGCGAACGCGGCATCGCGCTGGTGGTGGACAACTGCTTCTGCACCCCGGCGCTGCAGCGGCCGCTCGACCTGGGCGCGGACATCATCGTGCATTCGGCCACCAAGTATCTCGACGGCCAGGGACGCGTGATCGGCGGCG
>CAZBTE010000227.1:0-4299 GCA_964494665.1 uncultured Limnobacter sp. | reverse complement strand
TAATCGTCTCGCGCACCTTCTCGAAGGCCTACGGGCTGGCCGGCCTGCGGGTCGGCTTCGGCCTGGCGCGACCCGAGCTCACCGACCTGATGAACCGGGTGCGCCAGCCCTTCAACGTCAACTCGGTGGCGCTGGCGGCGGCGACGGCGGCGCTGAACGACGAGGCATTCCTGCAGCGCAGCTATGTGTCGAACCGCGCGGGGCTGACGCGGCTGCAGCAGGCGTTCGCCGACATGGGTCTCGAGTACGTGCCGTCGTACGGCAACTTCGTGCTGGTGAAGGTGGGCGACGCCGACGCGGTCTACGAGGGGCTGCTGCGCGCGGGAATCATCGTGCGGCCGGTGGGCAACTACGGGCTGGCGCAGTGGCTGCGTGTCACCGTAGGCCTGCCGCAGGAGAACGAGGCCTTCCTCGAGGCGTTCGCGCGCGTGCTCGGCCGCTGAGGAGCGTGCGGTGACGCAGATTCGCAAGCTGGCGATTCTCGGTGTCGGCCTGATCGGCGGCTCGCTTGCGGCGGCGCTGCGGCGGGCGGGCACGGTGGCACAGATCGCCGGCTATTCGCCCGGCGACGATGCGCGCGTGGCGCGCGCGCTGGGCTACATCGACGTGGCATGCGGCAGCGTCGGCGAAACGGTGACGGATGCCAGCTTCGTGGTGCTGGCCGCGCCGGTGACCGCGATGCCAGATCTGTTTGCGCAGATCCGGCCCGCGCTCGATGTGCACGCGATCGTGACCGACTGCGGCAGCACCAAGCGCAGTGTCATCGATGCCGCGCGTCGCGAGCTCGGCGACGCGTTCATGCGCTACGTGCCCGGTCATCCGATCGCCGGCTCCGAGCACAGCGGGCCGCAGGCTGCCGACCCGGATCTGTTCCGCGGCCGGCGCTGGCTGCTGTGCCCGCTCGATTCCACGCCGAAGCAGCACTGCGAAGCGGTGGCGCGGCTGCTCGAGCCCACGGGAGCGCAGATCGCCACGCTCGACCCGCTGCTGCACGACCGCATCTTCGCAGAGGTCTCGCACTGGCCGCACGCGGTGGCATTCGGCCTGTCGGCCGCGATCGCCGGCGCAGACCTGGCCGAGCGGGCGCTCGAGTATTCCGGGGCCGGGCTGCGCGACACGACGCGCGTGGGTGCCTCGTCCCCGGCGATGTGGGCCGACATCCTGCTCGACAATCGCGACGCCTGCCTGGCCTCGGCGGCGCGCTTTCGCGCCTGCAACGACGCGATCATCGGCGCGCTCGAGGCGGGCGATCGCGAGCGCCTGATGGAAGTGTTCGCGACCGGCAGCCGCTGGCGCAACCGGCTCGCCTAGGGCCTGTGGGGCGCCTGGTCGGCGCCTGCCGACCGGCCGGTTCACCAAACGCCGGTGGCCCGCGCCGTGAGGCGCTCGCGCATGCCGGCGTGCAACTCGTTCAGGAAGTACTCGCGCAGGCTGGTCAGTTCGAGCACCGTTTCGAACGGGAAACCCTCGCGCCCGCCGCGCTGGTCGATCAGCAGTTCGTCCATCAGGCGCAGCAGGCGGGCGGGCACTTCCCAGTCCGCAGCAATGCGATTGACCACGTGGGGAAAGCGCTGGCGGGTCACCGGCATCCGCAACGCGTAGGGCAGCGAGGCGAGCAGCCGTTGCGCGCGCAGCTCGAGCGGCTCGGGCGACGTGCGCTCCTCGACGACGAGAAGCCCGGGGTGGATCTGCCTGCCGGCCGCGGCCGGTTCGCGAACGTCGGTGGACATGTTCTGCCTCTGTAGAATCGGTTCTGTCTCGACCCACGCCAAATCTAGCCGTCGCGCGCATCGCGCCCGAGGAACAATTTCATGTCCCGAAGTTTTCGCATCGACCCCGGTGGTCGCCTGTCCGGAACCATCCGCGTTCCGGGCGACAAGTCGATCTCGCATCGATCCGTGATGCTCGGCGCGATCGCGGAAGGCGTGACCGAAGTGACCGGGTTCCTCGAAGGCGCCGATGCGATCTCCACGATGAACGTCTTCCGTGCGCTGGGCGTGCGCATCGACGGCCCGGGCGACGGGCGCGTGACGGTGCACGGCGTCGGCCTGCACGGGTTGCGTGCCGCTTCCGGGCCGCTGGACTGCGGCAACGCCGGCACCGCGATGCGGCTGCTGATCGGGTTGCTCGCGGGCCAGCGCTTCGAGTCCACGCTGGTGGGCGACGAAAGCCTGTCGAAGAGGCCGATGCGGCGCGTCGCCGAGCCGCTGGCCGCGATGGGTGCCCGCATCGAGACGACGGCGTCCGGGTGTCCGCCGGTGCGCATCCTGCCGGTGCCGGCCCTGCAGGGCATCCGCTACGCGATGCCGGTGGCCAGCGCGCAGCTGAAGTCCGCGTTGCTGCTCGCCGGCCTGTACGCGCAAGGCGCAACGACGGTGATCGAGCCGGCACCCACGCGCGATCACACCGAGCGGATGCTCGAGGCTTTCGGCGTGACGCTCGGGCGCGAAGACGCCGCCGTCACGGTGCGCGGGGGGCAGGCCCTGCGCGCCGTCGCGATCGACGTGCCGGCCGACATCTCGTCGGCCGCGTTCTTCCTGGTCGGGGCGTCGATCGCGCCGGGCTCGGAGTTGCTGCTCGAGCACGTGGGCATCAACCCGACCCGCACCGGCGTGATCGAGATCCTGCGCCGCATGGGCGCCGACATCGTGGTGCGCAATGCGCGCCGGGCAGGCGGCGAACCGGTCGCCGATCTCCAGGTGCGCGCCGCACCGCTGCGCGGCATCGAGGTGCCGCCCGAACTGGTCGCGCTCGCGATCGACGAGTTCCCGGCGCTCTTCGTGGCAGCCGCCTGCGCCGAGGGCCGCACCGTGGTGACCGGCGCCGCCGAGCTGCGGGTCAAGGAGTCGGATCGCATCGCGGTGATGGCCGAAGGGCTGCGTGCGCTGGGCGTACAGGCCACCCCGACGCCCGACGGGATGGTCATCGTGGGCCGGGGCAGCGAAGCGGGCGTGTTCGCATCGGGCGAGATCGAGGCGCATGCCGACCACCGGATTGCGATGTCGTTCGCGATGGCGGGCCTGCGGGCACGCGGCGTGCTCACGGTGCGCGATACGTTGAACGTGGGAACGTCCTTCCCCGGGTTCGAGACGCTGGCACGCGCCGCGGGCCTGCGCATCGAAGGGAGCGAATGAGCGCTCTGCCGGGCGGGCGACGCGCGCCGAGCGGAGGGATCCGGGGCGTGACGGAGCAATGCGGATGAGCGTGCCGGTCATCGCGATCGACGGGCCGACCGCGTCGGGCAAGGGCACGGTGGCGCAGCGCGTCGCGCAGGCGCTCGGCTGGCACCTGCTGGATTCCGGCGCCCTGTATCGCCTGTGCGCACTGGCCGCGCTGCGCCGCGACGTCGACCTCGACGATGCCAAGGCGTTGGCAGCACTCGCTGCGGCGCTGCCGGTACGGTTCGCGGACGGCGCCGTGGAACTGGGCGGACTGGACGTGACCGACGCGATCCGCGACGAAGCGGTGGGCAACGCCGCGTCCCGGATCGCGGTACACGCTGCGCTGCGTACCGCCCTTCTGGAGCTGCAACGCGGCTTTCGCCGCTTGCCGGGGCTGGTGGCCGACGGGCGCGACATGGGCACGGTGGTGTTCCCCGACGCGACGCTGAAGGTGTTTCTCGTTGCGAGCGTCGAATCGCGCGCGGAGCGAAGGTATAAGCAGTTGATCGAAAAGGGGTTTTCTGCTAATCTCGCCGACCTTTCGCGGGATCTGGAGGAGCGCGACGGACGCGACGCGAAACGCGCGGTCGCGCCGCTCAGGCCCGCTGAAGACGCGATGGTGATCGACTCCACGCACCTCGACGTCGACCAGACGGTCGCCGAGGTGCTCGGAGCCTATCGCGATCGTTGCAGCCGCCGGTGACGGCGGAAGGGGCCCGTCGTTCGCGACGGGCGATCGTCAACTCCGCTGGGTTGCCGCCTGGCGCGCGCACCGGATCGTGATCGGTGCAGCCCGGAATCGGCTGTCCGGCGTGTTTCGACAACACTGGAACCACATTGAGTACTGCAACCGCAACGTCCAATCCGACCGAAAGTTTTGCCCAGCTGTTCGAGGAATCCCTGTCGCGGCAGGAGATGCGCCAGGGCGAGGTCATCACCGCCGAGGTGGTGCGCATCGACCACAACTTCGTGGTCGTCAATGCCGGCCTGAAGTCCGAAAGCTTCATCCCCATCGAGGAATTCAACAACGACCGCGGCGAACTCGACGTCAGTCCTGGCGACTTCGTCTCCGTCGCGATCGAGGCGCTCGAGGACGGCTACGGCGAGACGCGCCTGTCGCGCGACCGCGCCAAGCGCC
>CAZBTE010000226.1:0-4312 GCA_964494665.1 uncultured Limnobacter sp. | reverse complement strand
TGGTCGTCTTCGCCGGCGACGGCGGCACCTACGACATCGGCTTCCAGTGCCTGTCCTCGGCCGCCGAACGCAACGAGGACTTCATCTACGTGTGCCTCGACAACGAAGGCTACATGAACACCGGGGCGCAGAAGTCCTCGTCGACGCCGCGCTACGCGAAGACCGGCTCCACGCCGGCCGGCAAGGTGTCGCGCAAGAAGAACCTCACCGAGATCATGGCCGCGCACGGTGTTCCGTACGTGGCCACCGCCACGGCCGGGTACCTGTCCGACATGGTGCGCAAGGTCGAGAAGGCCAAGGCGATGCGCGGCACGCGCATCCTCACGCTGCTGATTCCCTGCCTGGACGGCTGGGGTTTGCCCGACGACGGCGGGCTTCGCGCGGCACGCTACGCGGTGGAGAGCGGCGTGTTCCCGCTCTACGAAGTCGGCGACGGCTGCCGCTACACGCTGAACCACGCCAGCCGCACGCGGCCGGTGGCCGACTACCTGGCGCTGCAGCGCCGCTACCGGCACCTCGGCCAGGCCGAGATCGATGCGCTGCAGGCCGACGTCGACGAAGGCTGGACGCGGCTGATGAAGCGGGTGGCTGCGAGCGAGGACGAGTTCGCCGCGTCGTGCTGAGCGGCGCCGGGCACGCGCCGGCGCGCCACGCGTGGTACTGAACGTTGCAGGGCAGCGGCGCACAAGCGTTGTGCTTCGGAGCGCCGGGTAAACTGCGCCACCAGTGAGCGCGCCCCGCCCCATCCTGCAGGCTTTCGGCAATCGCCGCATCGCGGCGATGCTGCTGCTCGGCTTCGCCAGCGGGCTGCCGCTGGCGTTGTCGGCCGGAACGCTGCAGGCCTGGCTGACCGTCGAGGGGCTGGACATCCGCACCATCGGCTTTTTCGCGCTGGCGGGGCTGCCGTACACCTTCAAGTTCGTCTGGGCGCCGCTCGCCGATCGCTTCGAGCCGCCGCTGGTTGGGCGCCGCCGCAGCTGGCTGGTGGTGACCCAACTGGGCCTCGCCGCGCTGTGCTTCGTCATGGCGACGCTCGACCCGAAGGCGTCGGTGATGGCGGTGGGTGCGTGCGCGGTGGCGATCGCATTCCTGTCGGCGTCCCAGGACATCGTCTTCGACGCCTACCGCACCGACCTGCTGCACGAACACGAGCGCGGCGCGGGTGCCGCGGTGTCGGTGCTCGGTTACCGGCTGGCGATGCTGGTGTCGGGCGGGCTCGCGCTGATCCTGGCCGACCAGTGGCTCGGCTGGCCCGGCATGTTCCGCGCGATGGCTGCACTGTTCGGCGTGATGGCGGCGATCACGCTGTGGGCGCCCGCGACGCCGCCGATCGCGCCGCTCAGCAGCGACGTGCGGCGCGAGCTGGCCGGTTTCGCCGCAATGCTCGCTGCTGGCGCCGGCACCTTCTGGTTGCTGCGCCAGTTGCCGTGGCAGCTTCTGGGAACCGGCCGTTTCGTGTCGCTCGGCGCCGATACGCTGATGCTGCTGGCGGCATGCTTCGCAGCGCTGCAGGCGGCGCGCCGCGCCGGATTTCCGTCGTTCCTCGCGCCGTGGGACGCCTTCTTCTCGCGTGAACGGGCGGCCGCGCTGCTGGCGATGATCGTGCTCTACAAGCTGGGCGACGCGTTCGCCGGCAGCCTGTCGACCACCTTCCTGATCCGCGGTGCCGGCTTCACCGCGACCGAGGTCGGCGCGGTCAACAAGGTGCTCGGCCTGGCCGCCACCATCGTCGGCGCGCTGGTCGGCGGCGCGTGGCTCGCGCGCCGGCCGCTGTACGGTTCGCTGATGCTGTTCGGGCTGCTGCAGGCGGTGTCGAACTTCGGCTACTGGCTGCTCTCGGTGCTGCCGAAGGACTACGCGCTGATGGCCGCCGCGATCGGCCTCGAGAACCTGTGTGGCGGCATGGGCACCGCGGCGTTCGTCGCGTTCCTGATGGCGCTCACCGACCGGCGCTTCTCGGCCGCTCAGTACGCGCTGCTGTCGGCGCTCGCCGCGGTGGGGCGCGTGTACGTCGGGCCGGCCTCGGGCGTGCTGGTCGAGGCGTTCGGCTGGCCGACCTTCTTCGTGTTCACGGTGGGTGCTGCGTTGCCGGGGCTGGTGCTGCTGCGCTGGTTGCGCCCGCAGGTGATGGCGCTCGACCCGCCGCGCGATGCGCGCGCAGGCGGCGGCCTACAATCGCGTTGATCGCCGCCCATGCCGTCGCCCCGATGCGCGCCGCCGCGACGAATTCCATTCCAGGAGCGAACCCCATGAACGAAGTCTTCATCTGCGACGCCGTACGCACCCCGATCGGGCGTTACGGCGGCGCGCTGTCGACGGTGCGCACCGACGACCTGGCGGCGATTCCGCTGAAGGCGCTGCTCGCACGCAATCCGAAGCTCGACCCGGCGGCGATCGAAGAGGTGATCTTCGGGTGCGCCAACCAGGCCGGCGAGGACAACCGAAACGTCGCGCGCATGGCGCTGCTGCTGGCCGGCTATCCGGTCGAAGTGCCCGGCGCCACCGTGAACCGGCTGTGCGGCTCGGGCATGGACGCGACGGGCACCGTGGCGCGAGCGATCCGCTGCGGCGAGATCGAACTCGGCATCGCCGGTGGCGTGGAGAGCATGTCGCGCGCCCCCTTCGTGATGCCCAAGGCCGAAAGCGCCTTCTCGCGCAACAACGCGATCCACGACACCACGATCGGCTGGCGGTTCGTCAACCCGCTGATGAAGAAGCAGTTCGGCATCGATTCGATGCCCGAGACTGCCGAGAACGTGGCCGCCGAGTACAAGGTGTCGCGACCGGACCAGGATGCGATGGCGCTGCGCAGCCAGCAGCGGGCGATCGCCGCGCAGAGGTCCGGCTTCTTCGAGGCCGAGATCACGCCGGTGACGATCCCGCAGAGGAAGGGTGACCCGGTGATCGTGAGCCGCGACGAGCATCCGCGCGAAACGTCGATGGAAGCGCTGGCGAAGCTCGCGCCGATCGTCAGGCCGGAGGGCACCATCACGGCCGGCAACGCGTCGGGCGTGAACGACGGCGCGGCGGCGCTGATCCTCGCCACCGAGGCTGCGGCCGTGCGCCACGGGCTGACGCCGCGCGCGCGGCTGGTCGCGATGGCCACCGCCGGCGTGGCGCCGCGCGTGATGGGCATCGGCCCGGCGCCCGCCGTGCAGAAGCTTCTCGCGAAAACCGGTCACGCCATCGGCGACATCGACCTGATCGAGCTGAACGAGGCGTTCGCCGCGCAGGGCCTGGCGGTGCTGCGGATGCTGGGCGTGCCCGACGACGCAGCGCACGTGAACCCCAACGGCGGGGCGATTGCGCTCGGCCATCCGCTGGGCATGTCGGGCGCGCGACTGGTGCTCACCGCGGTCAGCCAGCTGCACCGCGGCGGCGGCCGGCTTGCGGTAGCCACGATGTGCATCGGCGTCGGCCAGGGCATCGCCACGTTGATCGAGCGTGTCTGAGCCGCTTGAAAGGGGGGCGGCAGGCACTTATCTGGAGGTGTGGCGGTCGGGCACCGTGTCCGGCCGGAACGAACACAAGGAGCCAACCATGACCCGACTTTCCGTCTACGACCCGTTTGCCGAGGTGTTTCCGGAACTGTTCCGCGGTTTCTTCCCGCCGACGAAGGCGCAGGGCGCTGGCGACGCGCTCGAGATCCGCGTCGAGGTGAAGGAAAGCGACGGCGAGTACACCGTGCAGGCCGAGATGCCCGGGGTGAAGAAGGACGACATTCACGTCCAGATCGACGGCAATCGCGTGTCGATCAGCGCGGAAATCAAGCGCGAGTCCGAGAAGAAGGAGGGCGAGCGGGTCCTGCGCAGCGAGCGTTACTACGGCGCGGTGGCGCGCACGTTCTCACTCGGATCCGAGATGGACGAGTCGAAAGCCGTCGCGAAGTTCGACAACGGCGTGCTGACGCTGACGCTGCCGAAGAAGGTGGCTCCGGCGGCCAAGCGGCTGACGATCAGCTGAGCACGACCCGACGCGCGCCCGGGGGCAGTCCTCAGGCGCGTGGCGTCGCTTCGTAGCCCGCCTCGCCGATCGCCTGCGCGATGGCGTCGGCGGGCTGGCCCGATTCCACTTTCACGACCCCCTGCGCGAGGTCCACGTCGACCTGCGCGGCGGGATCGATTGCCTGCACCGCCGCGGTCACCGATTTCACGCAATGACCGCAACTCATCCCTTTCACGTCGAAGCTGGGCATACTGGTCCGTTCCTTCCTGTTGCTGCAGTGAATGGGCGTTTGTAGCACATGAGTACCGAACACGCGCTGACCGAACCGGGTGCCACCACGCTTGCGCTGGACATCGGCGGCATGACT
>CAZBTE010000225.1:0-4338 GCA_964494665.1 uncultured Limnobacter sp. | reverse complement strand
ACGCGCGTGCAGGACAATTTCGTCGTGCAATGGGGCGATCCCGCCAAGCCGGTAGGCGCCGCCGCACGCAGCCTGCCCGCCGAATTCACGCGTGCGGTTGCCGCATCGGAACCGTTCACGCCGCTCGCGGCGGTCGACGGCTATGCGCCGCAGGTCGGTTTCGCGGACGGCATGCCGGCCGCCCGCGACGCCGCGGGCACCACCGGCTGGCTCGCGCACTGCTACGGCACGCTCGGCGTCGGGCGTGACAACGCCGCCGACTCGGGCAGCGGCACGGAACTCTACGTGGTGATCGGCCATGCGCCGCGCCAGCTCGACCGCAACATCACGGTGGCCGGCCGGGTCCTGCAAGGCATGGAACTGCTGGCCGCACTGCCGCGCGGCCCGGGACCGATGGGCTTTTACGAGGCTCCGGCCACCGGCGCGAAGATCGAGCGCGTGCGCCTGGCGGCAGACTTGCCTGCCGCCGAGCGCACCGCGATCGAGGTGCTGCGCACCGATACGCCGCTGTTCGCGCAGCTGGTCGAGCTGCGCCGCAACCGCGCCGACGAGTGGTACAAGGTGCCCGCCGGCTACATCGACCTGTGCAGCGTGCCGCTGCCGGTACGCGTTAGCGCACCTTCCCCTTCCGGATCAGGTTGACGATCGCGAGCAGGATCACTGCGCCCAGCAACGACAGCAACAGCCCGCCGAGGCTGAAATCGCTGGAATTGATCGTCCCGACGCCGAGCCGCGGCGCCAGGAAGCCCGCCAGCAGCGCCCCGACCACGCCGACCACCACGTTCAGGAACACGCCCTGCTGGGCGTCGGTATTCATGATCTTGCTGGCGATCCAGCCGATGATCCCGCCGACGACGATCCAGATGATGAAATTCATCGCTGTTCTCCTTCTTGGGAATCGGTGCCGGCGCCCTCTGGTGGCGCCGTCTCGGGGTCCTGGGTGATTTCCGCGGCGCGGTCAGCCACGCGCTCGAGCGCCGCGGCACTCGCTTCGACACCGCGGATCATCACGCCCTCGACTTTGCGGGTCGCCTGCTGGACCCCGGTGGAGCCCTCGTGGATGACGGGCTTGGCGCGGCGGCGGGTCCGGCGCGCGACGCGACGCGTGCCGAGCGCAGCCTGGTGCAGGCCCGCCTTCGCCTTGCGCTTGAGCCGGCGTGCGCGCGTCGCGACCTTGCGCTGGGTGACGGCCAGCTTGCGTTTGGCGACGGCAACCTTGCGCCTGGCCTTGCGCTTGGCGCTCGCCGCGCCGAGCTTGGCGGTTGCCACACCGCGCCTGGCTTTCGCCACGCCGCGCTTCACCTTGCGCCTGGCCGCGGCGACCTTGCGCTTCGCGACGGCGGTGGTGGTCTTGCGCTTCGCCGTGGCGACCTTGCGCTTGCGTGCCACGGTGCGGCGCGCCCTGGCGACCTTCCTGCCTGCCTTGCCCTTGCTCGTGCGCTTGCCGCGCTTGGTGGCTGCCATGTTCCGCGACTCCCTGCTGACTGGTCGCGTGACATTGCGATAAGGCAGCGGTCGCGTCAATGGTGCCGGGCGATGGGCGGGCAGCGGCGCCGGTGGCCACGACGGCCGCCGGCGCCGATCTGTAATCTGCTGTTTTTACTTCGCTTTCGGCCCGACGTTCAGGGACGAAATATCCATCACGTAGGTGAAGACGCCCACTTCGTGCGCACTCTTGCGCGTGAACAGCATCTTCATGCCATCGGGCGAGACCGACGGGAAGCCGTCGAAGCCCTCGTTGTAGGTGAGGCGCACCGGCTCGCCGCCCTCGAGGTCGCCGAGGAAGACCTCGCGGTTGTCCTTCTTCTCGCCCACGTTGCGCACGTAGACATAGTGGCGACCATCCGGGGCCGGGAACGGCGCCCAGTTCATCTCGTCGTCGAAGGTGAGCTGCCTGAGCCCGGTGCCGTCATGCCTGATCGTGAACAGCGTCATCGGCAACGGGCTGCGGCCGTAGTCGCTGCGCTTCCAGGCGCGGAACAGGGTCGTCGCGTTGTCCGGCAGGTAGGCCGCGCCGCCCTCCTGCCAGTCGTCGGTGAACGTGATCTGCTGCTCGCCACTGCCATCCGGGCGCATGCGCCACAGGTCCATCCTGCCGTCGATCTGGCGGCCGAAGAGGATCCACTCGCCGTTCGGCGAGACGGTCACTTCGGCGTCGTAGTACTCGTTGTGGGTCAGGCGCCGCACATTGCCGCCCTCGAGGTCCGACACATAGAGCTCGGCGCCGGTCGGGTAGTTGGCGTCGTCGTTCCAGTTGCCGGCGGGCAGGTGCGGGTTGTCGCGGGTCGACGTCCAGACCAGGTGCTTCATGTCCGGGAAATAGAACGAGCAGGCATCGTTGCCGCGATCGTTGATGCGGCGGATGTCGGTGCCGTGGTCGGTGAACGTGTAGGTGAACGAGCCGAACTGCGCGCGCGGATCGACCGGCTTGGTGGCATCCGGATCCTGCACCTGTGCGATCACGTGGAAGCTGTCGGGCGCGTAATAGGCCTCGCCGCCGATGCCGAGGTTCGGCACCTTCCATACCGGCAGCTCCTGCGGATGCATTTTCACGGCGACCGGGGGCGCCACGGTTTCGGTGGTCGTCGCGGCGCAGGCCGTGCACGCGGCCGCCACGCCTGCCAGGATCAATCGGCGCATCATTTGGTCCTTTCGATGTAACGATAGAAAACGCGGCGCATCAGTTGCTCGTCCCACAGGGCCTGCTCCTCGCGCTGCGCCACGTCCGGCTCGTGCCGGTCGAGTGCGCCCGCGGGCAGCACGCCGGCCGCGGTGGCGATCGCTTCGAGCGACTTGACGCGCTGGCGCAGCACGGCGAGCTCGCCGGTGAGCGCGGTGACCGCCGCCAGCAGCTGGTTCAGCTCCTCGCCCGATTCGCCGAATACGGTGCGTTCGCCGTGGGCGACACGCGGGATCTTGACGTCCGGCATCGCTGACTCCTCAGGCCTTGCGCGCCATGGCGGCGAAGAATCCGAAGCGGCCGGTGCTCCAGCGGCCCGGCGACTGCGTGGTCTCGGGCACGTGCATCTGCATGGGGGCGAAGCCGATCTCGATGCTGCCGGGCGCAAAGCCGGCGCGCTGCAGCTGTGCCGGCCAGTCGAGGTCGTGCATCTTCATCCAGAAGTGTTCGTTGTTGTAGTACGCATCGCCGTCGAAGACGACCTGCTGGAACACGTCGGGAATGCGCCCGGCGTCCGGCAGGTCGACGATCAGCAGGATGCCGCCCTGGGCGAGCACGCGATAGGCCTCGGCCAGGATAGGCGGGATCGCGTCCGCCTCGGTCTCGTGGAACATGATGTGCGAGGTGACGAGGTCGAAGTGGCCGTCCGGGTAGCCGCTCGCCGCGGCATCGGCCTGCCTGAGGTGCAGCGCCACGCCCTGCTGCTCGGCGCGCAGGTGCGCATGGCGCAGCAGCGGCGCGCCAACGTCGAGGCCGTGGATTTCGGTTTGCGGGAACTCGCGCGCCCACGCCAGCAGCGGCGTCGCCGTGCCGCAGCCGAGGTCGAGCATGCGCTTCGGCGTGTAACCCGGCACGTGGGTGCGCAGGAACTCGAGGCTCGTGCGCCCTGCCCCGTCGCCGGAGGGCCCGGCACCCGGCGTGTACAGGAAACCGCCGCGGTCGTAGAGCGCGCCGTTCGACAGGTCGTCCGCGGTCCACTCGGTGTAATAGCTGCCCGGCATGCAATGCGTATCCATGCGCCGCAGGTACTCGGGCACCTGCAGGCCCGGATCGAGCTGCAGCGAGCCCTTCGGATTGCGCAGCGCGAGGAACTGTTCGCGCAGCTTCGGCGACTCGCGCTCGACGCTGTCGGCGGTCGAATTCCAGATCAGCTCCTGGCTGACGCGGTGCAGGTCCGAGAAGAACTGGTATTCCGGCTCGCGCAGCAGCGCCTCGCGCACCAGGCGGCGGTCGCGCGCGGCCTCCGGGCTCTGCTTCGCCAGCGCAGGCGCGACGCGCTGCGTGAACGCGCCCTGCGCGGCGGCGCGCGCGGGCCCGAAGACGAACTGGCGCAAGTGTTTCGCGAACGCCTGGCGGCCGCGTTCGTCGAGATCGGGGTGCAGCAGGTGGTCCCGCGGGGTCTGCTCGGCTGTGTCGTACATGCCCCGGATTATGCGTGGTGCGACTTGCAGCGCAACGCGCCCACCGGGGCCGTGCGCCACGTGGTTGCCGCGCGCCGGCTGCTGCGCGCGCGGGTCAGAGCGTGGCCTCGCGATCGAGGATGTCTTCCACCTTCAGGCCGACTTCGGGCGTGCCGCCGAAGGCCGTGCCGAGCTTGTCGCCGGTGAAATTCTCCCAGGCCCGTGCATAGGCCTCGGGCGAGAGCGGCAGGTAATAGA
>CAZBTE010000224.1:0-4342 GCA_964494665.1 uncultured Limnobacter sp. | reverse complement strand
CCAGGAGCGCTTCGAGAAGGAGCACGGCACGCGGCTCGGCTTCATGTCGTTCTTCGTGAAGGCCGCTGTGCACGCGCTCAAGAAGTACCCGGTGGTCAACGCGTCGGTCGACGGCAACGAGATCGTCTACCACGGCTACTTCGACATCGGGGCTGCCGTCGGATCGCCACGAGGCCTGGTGGTGCCCGTGATCCGCAACGCCGACCAGCTCACTTTCGCGCAGATCGAAAGGCAGATCGCCGACTATGGCAAGCGTGCGCAGGACGGCAAGCTCGGCATCGAGGAGCTCACCGGCGGCACGTTCTCGATCAGCAACGGCGGCGTGTTCGGCTCGATGCTGTCGACGCCGATCATCAACCCGCCGCAGTCGGCGATCCTCGGCGTGCACGCGACCAAGGAGCGCGCGGTGGTGGAGAACGGCCAGATCGTGGTGCGGCCGATGAACTACCTGGCGGTGTCGTACGACCACCGGATCATCGACGGGCGGGAGGCGGTGCTGTTCCTGGTGTCGATCAAGGAGGCGCTGGAGGATCCGTCGCGCCTGCTGCTCGACCTGTAGGGAGCTGGCCGACATGTCGCAGAAATTCGATGTGGTGGTGATCGGCGCCGGTCCGGGCGGCTACATCGCCGCGGTGCGCGCGGCACAGCTCGGGATGAAGGTCGCGTGCATCGAGAAGTGGCGCGATCCGAAGGGACAGCCCGTGCTGGGCGGCACCTGCCTGAACGTCGGCTGCATCCCGTCCAAGGCGCTGCTCGGGTCGAGCGAAGAGTACGAGAAGGTGCGCCTTCATCTCGGCGAGCACGGCATCGCGGCCGAGGGCGTCAAGTTCGACCTGGCGAAGATGCTGGCGCGCAAGGAAGCGATCGTCACGAAGATGACCAAGGGGGTGGAGTTCCTGTTCCGCAAGAACGGCATCACCTGGCTGAAGGGCCACGCGCGCTTCATCGACTCGGAAGACGACTCGGTGCGGCTCGAGGTGAGCGGCGACGCTGCCGATGCCGGAGCCGACGCCACGCAGGCGCCGCAGCTGGTCGACGCGACACACGTCATCATTGCCACCGGTTCGAAGGCACGCCACCTGCCGGGCATCGACGTCGACAACCAGGTGATCTGCGACAACGAGGGCGCGTTGTCGCTCACCGAGGTCCCTGAGCGCCTCGGCGTGATCGGCGCCGGCGTGATCGGGCTGGAGCTGGGCTCGGTCTGGCGTCGCCTGGGCGCCGAGGTCACGATCCTGGAGGCGCTGCCCGAGTTCCTGCCGGCCGCCGACGAGGCGGTGCGCAAGGAGGCCTGGAAGCAGTTCACCAAACAGGGCCTGAAGATCCACCTGGGCGCGAAGATCGGTGCGGCGAGCGTCGGCAAGCGCGGCGTGAAGCTGGAATGGACCGACGACAAGGGCGGCGCGCAGAAGCTCGAGTGCGACCGCCTGATCGTGTCGGTCGGCCGCGTGCCCAACACCGACGGCCTGGGGCTCGACGCAATCGGGCTGGCGGTGGACGAGCGGGGATTCGTTCCGGTGGATGCGCAGTGCCGCACCGCGCTGCCCAACGTCTGGGCGATCGGCGACGTCGTGCGCGGCCCGATGCTCGCGCACAAGGCCGAGGACGAGGGCGTGATGGTGGCCGAGCTGATCGCGGGGCAGAAACCGCACGTCGACTACAACTGCATACCGCTGGTGATCTACACGTCGCCCGAGGTGGCGTGGGTGGGGCGCACCGAGCAGCAGCTGAAGGCCGAGGGTCGCGCCTACAAGGCGGGACAGTTCCCGTTCTCGATCAACGGGCGGGCGCTGGGCATCGGTGCCCCCGAAGGCTTCGTCAAGGTGCTCGCCGACGCGGCGACCGACGAGGTGCTCGGCGTGCACGTGGTCTCGGCAGCGGCCTCCGACCTGATTGCGGAGGCGGTGCTGGCGATGGAGTTCAAGGCATCCGCCGAGGACATCGGGCGCATCAGCCATCCGCATCCGTCGATGTCCGAAGTGCTGCGCGAAGCGGCGCTGGCGGCCACCGACAAGCGCTCGCTGAACATGTGACGACGCGCGGCTCGTGAGCGTCGTCGAGACCTACCGGCGCGCGCTGGCCGAGCGCAGCTACGCCCCGGACGCCGCGCAGCTGGCAGCGGTGGAGCGCCTGCAGCGCATGCACGACGAGTTCGTCGCGTTCAAGGCGCAGCGCTCGAACCGCTTCAAGAAGCTGATCAACCGGCCGCCGGTGCCGCGCGCCATCTGGCTGTACGGCGGGGTTGGCCGCGGCAAGAGCTTCCTGATGGATTGCTTCTACGCATCCATCCCCGTGGTGCGCAAGACGCGCCTGCACTTCCACGAGTTCATGCGCGGGGTGCACCGCTCGCTCGACGACCTGAAGGGGCGGCCCGACCCGCTCGATGCGGTGGCCGAGCAGGTGGCCCGACGCTACCGGCTGATCTGCTTCGACGAGTTTCACGTGTCCGACATCGCAGACGCGATGATCCTCGAACGGCTGCTGCGCGGGCTGTTCGCCAGGGGCGTGACATTCGTGATGACGTCGAACTACCGTCCCGCCCAGCTCTATCCGGGCGGGCTGCATCGGGAGCGCGTGCTCCCGGCGATCGCGCTGCTCGAGGCCCAGTGCGACCTGGTGAACGTGGATGCCGGCGTCGACTACCGGCGCCTGTCGCTGGCCGACGTGCGCGCCTACCACACGCCGCTGGGCGCGGCGACCGACCGCGCGCTGCGTGATGCGTTCGCGGCACTGGCCGAGGCGCACGACGAGGATCCGCACCTGATGATCGAGCATCGCGAGCTGCGCGCGCTGCGGCGCGCCGGCGGCGTGGTGTGGTTCGACTTCCGCACGCTGTGCGGCGGCCCGCGCTCGCAGAACGACTATCTCGAGATCGCGAGCCAGTTCCACACCGTGTTCCTCTCGGGCGTGCCACGGATGAGCGCGGCGATGGCCTCCGAGGCGCGCAGGTTCGTGTGGCTGGTCGACGTGCTCTACGATCGGCGCGTGAACCTGATCGTCTCGGCGGAGTGCCCGCCCGAGGAGCTCTACACCGAGGGCGCGATGGCCAACGAGTTCCATCGCACGGTGAGCCGGCTGGTCGAGATGCAGTCGCGCGAATACCTCGAAGCGCCGCGGCGCGAGGCCGCTGCCGGCATCGGGGCGCGAGGATGAGCGGGTGGCCGGGCCGCCGGGGGCGCCCGGGACACCGGGGTGCCCAGGGGGTGCCGGGAGCGCCCGGGGGCCGCGGCGCCCGTCCGCGTGGGCGATTGAGTCCGGCCGATGGCGCGACGTATGATGTTGCGGTCGAGCCAGTCCGGCCACGTTCATTCGCCATGACAGAACATCCCGCTCACGAATCGTCCGGCGCCGAAATGCCCGGCGTCGACGTCATCCGCCAGCGCATCGCGGAGCTCCAGCTCGAGCACCGGGGCCTGGACGCGATGATCGCAGCGTTCGGCCAGCAGACCCGCTTCGACGAGCTCCAGCTGCGGCGGCTCAAGAAGCGCAAGCTGCGCATCAAGGACGCGATCGTCCTGCTGCAGATGCAACTGGTGCCGGACGAGCCGGCCTGATGCCCGCACCGGCGGGCAGCGCGACGCTCGAACGGGAGGTTGCCGCGGCATTCGCGGTCGACGGCCCGTTGGCACGGGCCCAGCCCGGCTACACGCTGCGCACTGCGCAACGCGAGATGGCGCTGGCGATTGCGCAGACCATCGCCGAGTCCGGCATCCCGGAAGAGGCCGCCGGTGCACTCGTGGCCGAGGCCGGCACCGGAACCGGCAAGACCTTCGCATACCTGGTGCCGGCACTGCTCTCGGGCGGCCGGGTGCTGATCAGCAGCGGTACCCGCACGCTGCAGGACCAGCTGTTCCGGCGCGATCTGCCGCAAGTGCGTGCCGCGCTGGGGCTGGCATGCACGACGGCGCTGCTCAAGGGCCGCTCGAACTACGTCTGCCGGCACCACCTGCAACGCAACCTCGCCGAAGGGCGCTTCGCGAGCCGGGAGGAGATCGCGGCGCTGCGGCGCATCGAGCGCTTCGCCGCCATCTCGGCCAGCGGCGACCGGGCCGAGGCGCCGGGGATCGCCGAAGACTCACCGGCCTGGAGCCGCGCCACGTCGACGCGCGAGAACTGCCTCGGACAGGACTGCCCGGCGCTGGCTGAGTGCTTCGTGTTCCGGGCGCGCCAGGCCGCGCAGCAGGCCGACGTCGTGGTGGTCAACCACCACCTGTTCTGCGCGGACCTGGCGCTGCGCGACGAGGGCGTTTCGGAGCTGCTGCCGAGCACCCATGCGCTGATCTTCGACGAGGCGCACCAGCTGCCGGAGATCGCGACCCAGTTCTTCGGGCGCAGCGTCTCG
>CAZBTE010000223.1:0-4383 GCA_964494665.1 uncultured Limnobacter sp. | reverse complement strand
CGGCATCACCGCCCGGCTCGCCAGCGGCCTGGCCGCGCGCCTGACCGGCAGGCCCGAGCTCGCCACGCCCGCGGCCATGGCCACGACGATGGCGCCGCCGGCCGGCGCGGCCTGACGCGACCGCCTCACGCCCATGGTACGGCGCCTGCTGCTCGGACTGGCTGCAGTGACCGCGGTGGCAGTGATGCTGCTGGCGCGCTGGCTGCACGTCGCCCACGACTGGCACCCGATGATCGCGCTGCTGGCTGCCGGCGCCATGCCGGTGGTCGTCGATGCGGCGATCCTCGGGCAGCAGTTCGTGCTGGCCGGCTGGCTGCGACGGCGCGTGCGGCCGGACCTGCGCTTCGGCATCGGGGCGACGCTGCGCGCGTGGGGCGGCGAGATCGCCGCATCGATGCGCACCTTCTTCTACGCGCAGATCCGCCACGCCGCGCGACCGCTGCCGAGCGGCGACGACCCCGCGCGCATGCCGGTGCTGCTGGTGCACGGCTACTTCTGCAACCACGGAATCTGGTACGCCTTCGCCCGCTGGCTGGCCGCACGCGGACACGCGGTCGAGGCGGTCGACCTCGAGCCGGTGTTCGGCGCGCTCGACGGCAGCGTGGAGATCGTGGCCAACGGCGTCGAGCGGCTGCGTTCCCGCACCGGCGCTGCGCGCGTGGCGGTCGTCGCGCACAGCATGGGCGGACTGGCGGCGCGCGCGTACCTGGCGGCGCGCGGGCACGAGGCCGTCGCGGCGGTGGTCACGCTCGGCACGCCGCATCGCGGAACCTGGCTGGCGCGCTTCAGCCGCGCCGCCAACGTCGTCCAGATGCGCCTGGACTGCGAGTGGCTGCGCGCGCTGGCCGGGGGCGAAACACCGACGACGCGCGCACTGTTCACCGTGGTGATCTCGCACCACGACAACATCGTGGTGCCTGCCGCGATCCAGACGCTTGAAGGCGCTCGCACGGTGGAACTCGTGGGGCGCGGCCACGTCGAGCTGGCCTACGACCGCGACGTGTGGGCGCACGTGGCCGCAGCGCTCGACGCCGCTCAGGAGCCGGACACGGCGACGCTCAGAAGTGGATGCCGCGCATGAGCTGCTGGAACGCGACCTGGTCGGCATTGAGCGTGGGCGGCTTGCCGGCTGGCTCCTTGGCGCCCTTGGCCGCGTCCGAATCGGGGAACATGCGGAACGACGTGTTCATCCCGATCTGCATGACCTTGGGCATCAGCGCGTGCAGCACCTGCCCGGCGATGCCCAGCCGCGTGGCGATGCGCACCGGCTTGTAGACGATCGCCTGGCTCACCAGGTCGGCCGCTTCGTCCGGTGACAGCGTGGGCACGTTCTGGTACAGCCGGGTGGGCGCGATCATCGGCGTGCGCACCAGCGGCATGTTGATGGTCGTGAACGTGATGCCGACGTCGGCGAACTCGCTGGCCGCGCAACGCGTCCACGCGTCGAGCGCGGCCTTGGAGGCCACGTAGGCCGAGAAGCGCGGCGCGTTGGTCAGCACGCCGATCGAGCTGATGTTGACGATGTGGCCACGCCGGCGCTCGATCATCTTCGGCAGCACGCCCATCGTGACGCGTACCGCGCCGAAGTAGTTCAGCTGCATCGTGCGCTCGACGTCGTGGAAGCGCTCGAAACTCGACTCGATCCCGCGGCGGATCGACCGGCCCGCGTTGTTGACCAGCACGTCGACGCCGCCGTATTCGTCGATGAGCCAGCGGGTCATGCGATCGCACTCCTCGGCGCTGGCCAGGTCGACCGGGAAGGTGACCACGTCGTGGCCATCGGCCTGCACCGTGCGCCGCGCCTCCGCGAGCTTGGCCTCGTCGCGACCGCAGATGACGGTGGAGGCGCCGTCCGCGGCGACCTTGCGCGCAGTGGCCAGGCCGATGCCGGACGAACCGCCGGTGATCAGCACCACCTTGCCGGCCACCTGCCCGCCGAGCGTGCGGTCGATGAACAGCTCGGGATCGAGATGCCGCTCCCAGTAGTCCCACAGCACCCACGCGTAATCCTCCAGGCGCGGGCATTCGATGCCGCTGCCCTTCAGCGCGGCCAGCGTGTCGCGGCAATCGAAGCGCGTGGGGTAGTTGACGAACTGCAGGATGTCCTCGGGCAGGCCGAGGTCCTTCATCACCGCATCGCGGATGCGCCGCACCGGCGTGAGCGCCAGCAGGCCCTTCTTGACGCTCTTCGGAATGAAGCCGACCAGCGCCGCATTCACGCGCATCGACATCAGCGGCGCGTGGCCGGCCTTCGCAAACGTGTTCAGCACGTCGCCCACGCGCATCGGCTCGGGGTCGACCACGTGGAAGCAGCGCCCGTCGAGCCCCTTGAGGTGCGCGATGTGGTCCATCGCGGCGACCACGTAGTCCACGGGCACGAGATTGATCCGCCCCCCCTCGATGCCGATCACGGGCATCCACGACGGAACGATGCGGCGCAGGCGCTGGATCAGCTTGAAGAAGTAATACGGGCCGTCGATCTTGTCGATCTCGCCGGTGCGCGAGTCACCCACCACCAGGGCCGGTCGATAGACGCGGAACGGCACCTTCGTCTCGACGCGCACGATGCGCTCGGACTCGTGCTTGGTGGCGAAATACGGATGGTCGAGGTTCTCGGCCTCCTCGAACATGTCTTCGCGAAACACCCCCTCGTACAGGCCGGCGGCGGCGATCGACGATACGTGGTGCAGGCAGCCGACGCCGATCGCGTTGGCGAACGCGACCACGTTGCGGGTGCCCTCGATGTTCACCGCGACCTGCGCCTCGGCGCTGGCCTGCAGGTCGTAGATCGCCGCGAGATGGAACAGGTGCTTGACCTTGCCTTCGAAGCGCTTGCGATCGGCCGCCTTCAGGCCCAGTCCGGGCCGGGCGATGTCGCCGACGACCGGGATCGCGCGGCTCGCGTCCACGCCCCAGAACTCGTAGAGCGACGCGAGCCTCTCCGCAGACGCATCGCGCACCAGGAAGTGGACCACCGCGCCGCGGCGCTCGAGGATCTTGCGTACGAGACGGCGGCCGATGAAACCGGTCGCACCGGTGATGAAGTAGTCCATTCAATCTCCCCCGCGCCGCCAGCGCCGGCGCCGGAGGCGCGCTGCGACACTGCCGTTGTCTCTTCGACGCGTCTCATTGTAGCGGCGACCCGTTGCTTTAGTGTGCCGGCTCTAGCGGCACTGCCTAGACTTCCCTTCGCAGGGCAGGAACCCTCAACCCAAGCGTCGGCGCCAACGCCGGCACGTTCAACAGCAGGAGAAGTGCGATGGCGAAGAAACTCAAGGCGATGGCCGAAGGCAAGGCCGAAAGCAGGCAGTTGGCAGCGGCGGTGCGCGACTCGGCGCAGCAGATCTGGCTTGCCGGACTGGGCGCCTTCGCCAAGACGCAGGAGGAAGGCACCAAGGTATTCGAGGCGCTGGTCAAGGAGGGCACTCGCCTGCAGCGCCAGACCCGCGCGATGACCGAGGAGAGGATCGGCGAGGTGACCGGCAAGGTCACCAAGGCGGCCAGCGACATCACGAAGCAGGCCACGCAGTCGTGGGACAAGCTCGAGCAGGTGTTCGAGGATCGCGTGTCGCGCGCGCTCACGCGGCTCGGCGTGCCGACCAGCAAGGACATCCAGGACCTGATCGCTCGCGTCGAATCGCTCAACGACAGCGTGCAGGCGCTGAACGGCACGGCACCGGCCAAACCGCGGCGTGCCCGCAAGGCGCCGGCCGCCCCCGCAGTGCGCAAGCCGGTGCGCCGCGGGCGCGCAGCGAAGGCGGCCTGAACGCGCATGTCGGGACGCAAGTCGGTCGGCGCGCAGCGGGGCTGACAGATGCCGCGCATCGCAACGAAGCGAGGTCCAACGAAGCCGAGCCAGCCCGGAAAGATCGGGCTGGCGCTGGCGGGCGGCGGCTTCATGGGTGCCGCCTACGAGCTCGGTGCGCTGTGCGCCCTGGCCGAGGCGATCGACGGACTCGATCTCACCCGGCTCGACGCCTACGTCGGCGTGAGCGCCGGCGCGTTCATCGCGGCCGGGCTGGTGAACGGGGTGTCGGCGCACCGGATGGTGCACATGTTCGTCGAGGACGACGATCCGGAGACGACCTTCGATCCCGCACTGCTGCTGCGCCCGGCACTGCGCGAGTGGCGCCGGGCGTTGCGCTCGGCCCCCTCGGGCTTGAGCGCAACCGTCGGCGCCGGGCTGAGCGAAGTGGCGCTCGGGCCGCAGGCCGCGGCGTGGCGCTCGCTCGAGCGTGGCCTGCGCCTGTTGCCGAACGGCCTGGTCGACGGCAGCCCGGCCGAGCGCAAGCTCGCACACCTGCTCTCCCGGCCCGGGTGCACCAACGACTTCCGGCGCACGCGGGCACCGCTGCGCATCGTCGCCACCGACATCGATTCGGG
>CAZBTE010000222.1:0-4386 GCA_964494665.1 uncultured Limnobacter sp. | reverse complement strand
GGCGCGGCCGAGCAGTACCAGTACATCCTGCGCGACGAGTCGATGCACTGCAATTTCGGCATCGACCTGATCAACCAGATCAAGCTCGAGAACCCGCACTTGTGGACGCCGCAGTTTCGCGAAGAGATCCGCGGCCTGTTCCGGCAGGCGGTCGACCTCGAGTACGCGTATGCCGAGGACACCATGCCGCGCGGGGTGCTCGGGCTGAACGCGCCCATGTTCAAGAGCTACCTGCGCTTCATCGCCAACCGGCGCGCGCAGCAAATCGGGCTCGAAGCGCTGTTTCCGCAGGAAGCGAACCCCTTCCCGTGGATGAGCGAGATGACCGACCTGAAGAAGGAACGCAATTTCTTCGAGACGCGCGTCATCGAGTATCAAACCGGCGGCGCGCTGGCCTGGGATTGACGACAGGAACCGAATTGAGGTCGATCGCAGCACACGGAAGGGAGCAGTCGGCGACGACGATGCGGCACACGGTGCCTGCAGCGCCCTCCTTCCCTCTTCGCGACGACCTCGCAGGAACGCCGGGCCTGGTGGCCACGCGATCCTGCTGCACCGAATTCATTAGCGTAGGAACGGCAACAAGCTTGCACGATGTTCTTGCGCCGATGAATAGCCCGTACCGCACGGAGCCTTCGGGCACCAGGCACGGGTTTCCATCATCGCATCAATCCGAGTAAGGAGATCCTCATGGCCACTGCCAAGAAACCCGCGAAGAAGGCGGCGAAGAAAGCTGCTGCGAAGAAGCCCGCCGCGAAGAAAGCGGTGAAGAAGGCCGCTGCGAAGAAGCCCGCCGCCAAGAAAGTGGTGAAGAAGGCCGCCGCGAAGCGGCCCGCTGCCAAGAAAGCGGTGAAGAAGGCTGCTGCGAAGAAGCCCGCTGCGAAGAAGGCGGTGAAGAAGGCGGTGAAGAAGGCGGCGAAGAAAGCGACGAAGAAAGCGGTGAAGAAGGCGGTGAAGAAGGCTGCTGCGAAGAAGCCCGCCGCCAAGAAGGCGACCGCCAAGAAGGCGGTGAAGAAGGCAGCGCGCAAGCCGGCCGCCAAGAAAGCCGCCAAGAAGCCGGCCGCCAAGAAAGCGGCCAAGAAGCCGGCCGCCAAGAAGAAAGCGGCCAAGAAGCCGGCCGCCGCCTCCAAGCCTGCGCCTGCAGCCAAGCCGCTGAACCCGGCCGCCGCATGGCCGTTCCCGACTGGTAATCGCCCGTAAGCAGGGGCGATTGCACCGGCGGCGATCTCTCCGGTCGGGGGAGCCACCGCCGCCGTTCAAGGTCCCGCGCGCGTCGAGACGACGCCGCGGGACTCTTTTCTTTGTGCGAGAATCCTCCGCGATTCCGGACCGGACAGCATGAACCAAGCACTCTGGCTCCTGCTCGAAACGCTGGGCAGCCTGCTCGCCACCGCGTGCGTGCTGCGCGCATACATGCACTGGCTCGGGCTCGGTCCACGCAACCAGGTCGGCCAGTTCATCATCGCCGTCACCGAGTGGATCGTGCGCCCGCTGCGCGGCGTATTGCCGGCCGCGCGCAAAGGCGTCCGCAGCGTCGACTGGGCCAGCCTCGCCGCTGCGCTCGTGCTGGCGATCGTCCTTGCGATCCTGTTCATCCTGATCTTCGGACGCGGCCGCACGCCGGCTTTCGGCGCGGTCCTGCTGCTGGCGCTGTTCTGGCTCGTGAAGTGGTCGCTGTGGCTCCTCACCGCGCTGGTACTGCTGCTGGCGGTGCTTTCGTGGGTCAATCCGCATGCGCCGATCGCGCCGACGGTGGACGCGCTCACCCAACCTTTCCTCGCGCCGATCCGTCGCGTCGTCCCGCTCATAGGCGGCGTCGATCTGTCGCCGCTGGTGCTGATCCTGCTCGTCCAGTTGCTGCTCACGCTGCTGCAGTCGGCGATGCCGTCGTTCATGGCGCTCGCCGCCTGACAGTGGCGCGACGGCCGCGCTGCTGCGCGGGCGCCGCAGCTCGATGACGCAACAAGCCCCCCCTTCGTGGCTCGGCGGCGCGCCGGGCGCCTGGCGGATCCGCATCGCCGCACAACCGGGCGCCGCTCGCACCGAGATCGTCGGCGAGCACGATGGCTGCCTGAAGCTGCGCGTGGGTGCGCCGCCGGTGGACGGCCGCGCCAATGACGAGATCGTCCGCTTCCTGGCCGCGCGGCTGGACCTCCCGAAGCGGTCAGTGCGGCTGGTGGCGGGCGCGGGTGCCCGGCGCAAGCTGTTCGAGGCCGAGGCGGCGCTCGACGCCGCCGCGCTGTGCGCGCGTCTCTACCAGGGGGCGTGACCGTAGGCCTGCACGAAGCGGCGCGCGACCTCGTCACGGTCGATGCGATGGTTCTGCGCGCCCTGGTTCTCGATCTTGATGGCGCCCATCACGCTTCCGAGGCGCGCCGCATCGGTCCAGTCCGCGCCGTTGGACAGCGCATAGAGGAGGCCACCGCGATACGCGTCGCCGCAACCGGTCGGATCGACCGCACGCGATATCGATGCCGGCGCGATGCGCGTCATGCCCGTCGCCTGGTACACGTCCGAGCCCTCGGCGCCGCGCGTGACGATCAGCGCCTGCACGCGCCCGGCGATCTGGTGCTCGTTCCAGCCGGTGCGCTCGACGAGTAGCGACGCCTCGTAGTCGTTCACCGTGACAGCAGTGGCCGTCTCGATGAAGCCGCGCAGCGCCGCGCCATCGAACATCGGCAGCCCTTGCCCGGGATCGAAGATGTACGGCACGCCCGACTCGACGAACTCGCGCGCGTGCTGCAGCATCGCCTCGCGCCCGTTGGGGGCGACGATGCCGAAGGCGGCTGCTTCGCCCGTGCGCTGCGCCGCCGCCGCCGATACCACGTGCGCGTCGGACATCGCCCCCGGATGAAACGCGATGATCTGGTTGTCCGACAGGTCGGTGGTGATGAACGCCTGCGCGGTGTACTGCTCGTCGAGCCGCCGTACCTGGCTGACGTCGATGCCCAGCGCGTCGAGATGCGCGAGATAGTCGGCGCCGTCGCGCCCGATCGTGGCCAGCACCACCGGGTGGCCGCCGAGGGCGCCGAGGTTGTAGGCGATGTTGGCGGCGCAGCCACCGTACTCGCGCTTGAGCTTCGGCGCGAGGAAGGCGACGTTCAGCATGTGCACCCGGTCGGGCAGGATGTGATCCTTGAAGTGGCCTTCGAACACCATGATCGTGTCGTAGGCGACCGAGCCGCTGATCAGGACGCGTCGGGACATCGTGACTCCTGGGGGTGTGCTTCGTTATGGATAGAACAGGACGACCGAGTAGCCGGCCGGATCGAGGTCCTTCGCCTCCAGCGCCATGCGCACCGGCCACTCGGCACGCGCCGGAACGCCGTCAGCGCCGGATTCGCGCAGGTAGTCGTCGGGCGACAGCACCTTGCGCACCAGCACCCGGTTGGTCGCATCGGTCAGCGTGAGCTGCATCGACGGCCATTGCACCGTGTAGTCGGCGCGGTTGCGCAGCAGCGCCGACATCGCCAGCACGCCCGGCGTTGCGGACGCCTGAAGCTCGAACGATTCGATCGTCAGCGATTCGAGATCGCGTGGGGGCCCGACGCTCAGGCCGAACGGAGCGACCAGCACCGACATCACGGGCGCCAACGCGGGAACGCGTGCGGCGATCATCGAGCGCTGCGCGATCGCCCACTGCAGGCCCAGCAATACGACCAGCAGCGCTGCGCCCAGCAATGCGATCGGACCGTGGCGGTCGACGAAGCCGACACCGCGGCCTCCCGACGAGAAGTAGTCGATCACCGGTTCCTCGTCGTCGTGACGCGGCAGCGCGCGTGCATCGCGCGCCCACGTACCGCCGTGCACGTCGCCGCGCGCACCACCACGCGAATCGTCGCGCAGGTCGTCGCGGAGGTCGACGCGCAGGTCGTCGCGCAGGTCGTCGCGCGTACCGCCCCGCGCGAGGTCGTCGATCACTTCGTCCTGGCCGATGCCGACGAAGCCGGCTGGTGCCGTCGCGGTGAGCGACTCGACGACATCGCGCGCTTCGTCACGGTCTTCGTGATCCCGGTCGCGGTCCGGTTGCGGTGCGGGCTCTTGCGCCGGCTCCCCTGCCGCTTCCTCCACCGGTGTCCACAGGTGCGATCGGTCCGGTTCCGGTTCAGGCACCGCCTCGCCCTCCGGCACCGACTCGCGGGCGGAAACCCGCTCGCGATCGGGCGTCGCGCTGTCGCCGTCGTCGCCTTCGACTGCGGTGCCGTCGTCCGTCGACTCGGTCGCCAGCGGCAGGGTCGGATCCTGCCGCCAGTCGATCTGTGCACCCGGCCAGTCGATCGGGGACGGGCCGAATGGTCCGGCGTCCTCCTCCCGCTCCGCGTCGGGCAGTGAAGGCTCGCGTCCCAGGGCGAGCAGATCGCTGCCCGAGGTGCCCACGATCGGCTC
>CAZBTE010000221.1:0-4435 GCA_964494665.1 uncultured Limnobacter sp. | reverse complement strand
GCGCGTCGATGTCGTTCCCCGAGGGCTCGGTCGGCGAGCTGATGGACTTCGAGGCCATCACGGTGCCGCTCGGCTACACGCTCGACATGGTGCTGCGCGAACTGCGCCAGCTCGACGAATTGCCCGATCACACCGACCAGGTGTACGTGGTCGACGAGGACGACGAGCTGGTGGGCAGCCTGTCGCTCGAGCGCTTGCTGATCAACCAGCCCGACGTGCTGGTCGAGGACGTGATGCGCCGCGACGTGCTGACGCTGCAGCCGCTCGAGGACGCGAGCGACGCGGCGCAGGCGTTCGAGCGCTACGACCTGGTGTCGGCGCCGGTGGTCGATCCGCACAATCGCGTGATGGGCCGCGTCACGGTGGCCGAGGTGCTCGACCTGGTGCGCGAGGAAGGCGAGTCGGAGATCCTCGCCAAGGCGGGCCTGCGCGAGGAGGAAGACCTGTTCGCGAGCCTGTGGGCGTCGGCGCGCAACCGCTGGATGTGGCTGGCGCTGAACCTGTGCACCGCGTTCTTCGCCTCGCGCGTGATCGGCGCTTTCGAGGGCACCATCGCGCAGGTGGCGGCGCTGGCGGCGCTGATGCCGATCGTGGCGGGCATCGCCGGCAACACGGGCAACCAGACGATGGCACTGATCATCCGCTCGATCGCGCTCGGGCAGGTGACGATCTCCAACGCGCGCCGGCTGCTGGGGAAGGAGCTCGCGATCGCGGGCCTCAACGGCCTGGTCTGGGGCGGCATCGCCGGCGTCGTTGCGTGGCTGCTGTATCGCGACACGCCGCACGGCGTGCTGCTCGGCATCACGATGACGCTGGCGATGGTGCTGAACATGGTCGTGGCCGCGGTGATCGCCCTCGCCGTGCCGATGGTGCTGTCGCGGCTGGGCCGCGATCCGGCCATCGGCTCGTCGGTGCTGCTCACGTTCAGCACCGACAGCATGGGGTTCCTGATCTTCCTCGGGCTGGCGACGCTGCTGTTTCGCTGACGCGGCCAGGCCGGTGAACAGAGGCCCTACTTCGCGTGCTTCCTGAAGTCGGGCTTGCGCTTCTCCTGGAACGCCTTGACGCCCTCGCGCGACTCCTCGCTGTCGTAGTAGAGCTTCAGCGCGTACAGGCCCAGGCCCGCAATGCCGGCCTGGTGTGCGGTGTCGGCGTTGAACGAGCGCTTGGCGATCGCGATCGCGGTCGGGCTCTTCTCCATGATCTCGTCGCACCACTTCTGCACTTCGGCGTCGAGTTGCTCGGGCGGCACCACCGCGTTGACCAGCCCCATCGCCAACGCTTCGGCCGCCGTGTAGCGGCGGCACAGGTACCAGATCTCGCGTGCCTTCTTCTCACCGACCACGCGCGCCAGGAACGCGGTGCCGTAGCCGGGGTCGACCGATCCGACCTTCGGGCCGACCTGGCCGAACACCGCCTTCTCCGAGGCGATCGTGAAATCGCAGATGGTGCACAGCACGTTGCCGCCGCCGATCGCGTAGCCCTGCACGCGGGCGATCACCGGCTTGGGCACGTCGCGGATCACCGCGTGAAGCTCTTCGATTGGCAGCCCGATCGTGCCGCGCCCATCGTACTGGCCCTCGTGCGCCGACTGGTCGCCGCCGGTGCAGAACGCGCGCTCGCCCGCGCCAGCCAGCACGATCGCGCCGATGTCGCGGTCGTAGCCGGCGCGGCTGATCGCACGGATCAGCTCGTCGCAGGTGATGCCGCGAAACGCGTTCATCTTGTCGGGCCGGTTGATCGTGATCCAGGCCGCGCCGTTGCGGACTTCGTACAGGATGTCCTGGTAGTCGTTCATGCTCGATGGGCTCCGTCGTTCAAGTTCATTCGCCATACGCCGGCGCGGGCCGGGCGGCGCCGCTGCCGGTCTTGCGTTCCTCGGTGCACTGGAACGTCAGCGTGGTCTTCACGCCTTCGTGGATCGCGCTTCCCGGCACGGCAGCGAACCCCTGCGACTCGCAGAAAATCGACGCGTCGTGCAGCGCCTGCCGAACGCGCTGTTCCGGGTCGGCGCCGCGCGTCTCCAGGGTGTACTCGTTGCCGTGGTAGCCGCGGCCCTGCAGCGCCGGCGTGCTCGCGCACGCGCCCAGGACGACCGCGAGGCAACCGGACAGGGTGGCCAGCGGCGCTGCGCACCGCCGTTCGGCCCGCCGGTTTCTCCCCGTCCGGTCGCGCGCGTCAGTGCGAATCCGCATCTGCCACCCAGTTGCCGCTCTTGCCACCGCGTTTCTCCATCAGCTGCACGCGCTCGATCACCATGCCGCGGTCGACTGCCTTGCACATGTCGTAGACGGTGAGCAGGCCCACCTGCACTGCGGTGAGCGCTTCCATCTCGATCCCGGTCCTGCCTTCGCATTCGACCGTGGCGCGGCAATGCACGGCGCAGTCCGCCTCGTCGATGTCGAAGTCGACGGCCACGCGCGTGAGCGCAATCGGGTGGCACAGCGGGATCAGCTCGGCGGTCCGCTTGGCGCCCTGGATCGCGGCAATGCGCGCCACCCCGATCACGTCGCCCTTCTTCGAAGTGCCGTCGCGCACCAGCGCCAGCGTGGCCGGCTTCATGCGGATCGTGCCGCGCGCCACCGCGATGCGATGCGTCACCGCCTTGGCGGCGATGTCGACCATGTGGGCGCGTCCTCCGGTGTCGAAATGCGTGAGCGCTTCCTGCTGCGCCTGTGGACGGGCTCTGGTCATGGTCGGGCTCCTGCGGCGACTATCATAGCAACCCCCCGTTGGCGGACACTGCGGTGACGCGAAAACCTGGCCCGTGGTCGAGATGCCTGGCGGCCGTGCTGTCGGGCGCACTGGCGCTCGCGGCGCCGCTCGGGCCGCGGTTCGCGCACGCGCAGGCCGACAACCTGCCGCGGCTGGGCGATGCCGGAGGCGAAGAGCTGTCGCCGGGGATGGAGCGGCGCATCGGCGAATCGATCGTGCGCGAGATGCGTCGTCGCGGGGTGATCCACGACGACGTCGAGGTCAGCGACTACCTGAACCGCTTCGCGGCCGGCCTGGCGTCCACGACACCGGCCGCCGGCTTCGAATTCGAGTTCTTCGTGGTGCAGGACGGCACCCTCAACGCATTTGCGCTGCCGGGCGGCTTCATCGGCGTGCATACCGGCCTGATCGTCGGCGCGCAGACCGAATCCGAGCTCGCTTCGGTGCTGGCGCACGAGATCGGACACGTCACGCAGCGGCACATTGCGCGCATGCTGGAGCGCGAGCGGCAGGCCTCGGTGGTGATGATGGCTGCGCTGGTGCTGGCCGCCCTGGCGGCACGCTCGAATCCGCAGGCGGCCGGCGGCGTCGCGTCGCTGGGCGGTACCGTGGCGCAGCAGCAGATGCTCGGCTTCTCGCGCGACGCCGAGCGCGAAGCCGACCGCATCGGGCTCGAGATCCTGCGCCAGGCCGGCTTCGACGCGAACGGCATGGTGGCGTTCTTCGGTCGCCTGCAGCAGTCCGGGCGCCTGTACGAGAACAGCGCGCCCGAATACCTGCGCACGCATCCGATCACCTCCGGACGCATTGCCGACATCCAGAGCCGCCTGAGCGAGACGCGCTACCGGCAGCATACCGACAGCATCGAGTTCCGCCTCGCGCGCGCGAAGCTGCGCGCGCTCGCCGACACCGGCGTCGACGGCCTGCGGCTGGCACGCTCGCACTTCGAGCGTGCGCTGCGCGAGCGCTCGATCGATCCGACGGCGGGCTGGTTCGGCCTGGCCACGGTGGCCGCGGCGGGACGCGACTGGGCCGGCGCGCGCAAGGCGATCGCGGAAACGCGGCGTCGGCTGGCTTCGGGCCATCACCCGTTCGTCGAGCGGCTGGCCGCACAGGTCGAGCTCGATGCGGGCGATACGGCTGCGGCAAGGAAGCTGCTCGACGCGGCGCTCGCCCGCGAACCGGGCGCGCGCGCGCTGACGCGCCTGCGCGCGGCGGTGCTGCTGGTTGCGCGCGACGCCGCTGCAGCAGTGCCTTTCCTCGAGGATGCGCTGGTCGTGCATCGCAGCGACCCCGAGCTGTGGCGCCTGCTCTCCGAGGCCTACGGCAGTCTCGGCCAGCCCGCGCGCGCGCACCGCGCGGCGGCCGAGCAGTTCGTGCTGCTGGGCGCGACACCGGCGGCGATCGAGCAGCTCAGACTGGCGCAAGTCGCCGGTGGGCTCGATTTCCACACCGCGTCGCAAGTCGACGCCCGCCGGCGCGCGCTCGAGGCGGAGTGGCGGATCGAGCAGGAGGAGCGCCGCGAGAACCGGCGCTGAGAGACGCCTGGGTCGCTGAATGCCGCGACGTCAAGGGCGCGGCGGTGCGAGGAAAAATGTACGGACATTGGACAGTCTCCGGGTTTCTGTGGGCCGAAACGCCGACAGCGGCGCTCCGTTGCCCTGTGAGCCGCAAGGCTCGTGCCACGACGCACCGAATCAGTGCAAACCCTGATGCGACT
>CAZBTE010000220.1:0-4452 GCA_964494665.1 uncultured Limnobacter sp. | reverse complement strand
GTGCGCACGATCTGCAGGATGTCGCCCTCGCGTGCCATCTCGGGCGTGAAGCGCTCGTACGGCGCACCTGCGTAGACGATCTGCTTGACCGCGCGGTTGAGCACCTCGTGCTTCGACTTGCGGTTGACGATCACGTCCACGACGTTGCCGTGCTTGTCGATCTCGACGGTGATGATCAGCGAGTCGTAGATGCGCCCGCGCGCCTCGGGCGGGTAGCGCTCGGTGCCCAGGCGCTCGATGCGCGCCGCCCAGTCCTCGACGTAGCGCGCGTAGCTCACGCCGATCGCGTTGATGCCGTAGGTGAGCCGCTTGGGGCGCTTGTTGTAGTCGGAGATCTGCCGGTCGATCTGCGCCTGCAGCCGGGCGATGCGCGCGTCGACGTCCCTGTCGTCGGTGCCTTCGGCGACCTGGCGCGATTCTCCCGGGCGCTCGTCGGGCTGCACGTAGGCCTGCGGGCCGCGCGACAGCGCGAGCAGCCTGCGTTGCTGTTCCTCGAGCTCGGACAGGCGCTGCCGGCGCAGCACCAGGTCGTCGCCATCGCGCGCCTGCGTCTCGGCCGGCAGCGGCGAGCGGGCGCGCCCGCTGTCGCGGTCGCCACCGCCCTCCATCTGCACCTGCGCCAGCACCTGCGGCTCGAGCGGCCGGGCGTCGGTGGTGGCATTGAGCAGGATCACCTCGAGCTGCGGGTCGATCGGCGCGAACTTGATCGGCGCCGGCGGCGCGAAGCGCAGCATCAGCACCAGCACGTGCAGCAGCACCGACACCCCGACCGCGAAGGCGAGCGGATCGCGCTGCCACAGCTCGCGCGGCGAAATGCGCGGCGGCCATGCAAACTGCCGTGGTCTCGATCTCGGCATCGTTCGCATCGCGTCCGGTTCAGGCCGCCTGCACGGAGATCGAGTCCTCGCCGTCGAGGCTCTCGTCGATTGCCGTGGACGGCGCCATGCTCGTCTCGATGAAGCGCGCCTCGACCGACAGGTCGACTTCGTCGGTGGCGAGCAGCTCGACCACGATGCGGCGGCCCGGCGCCAGCATCGGCAGTCCCGCCAGGCGGAAATACAGCGGCGCGTCGGCGAGCCGCACCAGGTCTTCGCGCACCACCACCGCATCGGCCCGCCGCAGGCCCTGCTGGTTCACCCAGCGCAGGCACCAATAGCGTTCCATGCGGTGCTGGAACTCGAGATACGCGCTGTAGCGTGTCTCGAACGCGTTGATCACCGAGAACAGCTCCGCGTCGTTCTGGCCGAACGGCGGCTTCTCGCCGGCCAGCACTGCCAGCAATTGGCGCTGGTTCACCAGGTCGGGGTAGCGGCGCAGCGGCGACGTGGTCCACATGTACTGCGATACGCCCAGCCCCTGGTGCGGCAGCGGATGCGTGGTGGTGCGCACGCGCCCGGCCTGCTGCGAACGGAACACGCCCGGCACCCCGCGATCGGCCAGCATCAGCGCCCACTCGCTGTTGGCGAGGATCATCATCTCGGTAACCACGCGATCCAGCGGCGCGTCACGGCGACGCTGCACGATGCGCACGCGCTCGTCGCCGTTGGTGCGGTCGATGTAGAAATTGAAGTCGGTGCGAAAGCGCGGCTCGGGCGTGCCGCGCACCCGCTCGCGTTCGGCCGCCAGCGCCAGCGAGAACCGCCACAGCACGCGCAACGCCTCGCCGCGCGGATGATCGATCGGCGCACTGTCCGACAGTGCCTGCTCGTCGAGCGCCCCCGCTCCCGATCCCTCGTCGACGAGGTCGTGGCGCATGTTCTCGACCACGCGCACCCGTTCTGCCAGCGAGAAGCGCGAGACCACGCGCTCGCCGCCCGCGTCGAGATCGACGTACAGCGACAGCGCCGGCACCTCGCGGCCCTCGTCGAGCGAGAACGCCGAGATCACCGGCAGCGGCAGCATGGTGACCTTGTCGCCCGGCATGTAGATGGTCGACATCCGCTCGCGCGCGAGCGCGTCGAGATCGCGCCCCGGCGCGATCGCCAGCCCCGGCGCCGCGATGTGGACACCGACGCGCCAGCGCCCGTCGGGAAGTCGCTGCACCGACAGGCAGTCGTCGATCTCGGTCGTGGTCGAGTCGTCGATCGAGAAGGCCTCGGCCGCCGCCGACGGCAGTGCTTCGAGCGCAGCCTCCGAACCGCCGAGCGCGTCGTCGCGCAGCGGGGGGTTGAAGCCGTACGGGAAGTACTCGGCCGCAAAGCGCGCCACGTGCATGTCGTACGCCGAATCGAAGGCGCCCAGAGCCAGCAGCAGCCGCTCAGGTGTCTGACGGGTCAGTGCCAGCGCGCGCTCGAACGCCTTCCAGGCGGGCGAAGACTTGTCGGGACGCGCCAGCAGGCGCGCCGCCTGTGCCCCGATCTCCGGCGGCAGCCGGCCGGCCGCCATCTCCTGCGCCTGCGCCTCGACCATTTCTTCCTGCAGGCGGCGGCGCTCGATCGCGGCCACTGCGGCCTTCAGCGTCTCGGGCGGCGCGGGACGAAAACGGCCGCGCCCCTTGCGGTGGAAGTAGACCGGCGCACCGTGCAGCCTGAGCAGCAGCGCAGTGGCCTCCACCGCGTTGGGCGCGCGACCGAAGTATTCGGTGGCGAGTTCGGTGAAGCCGAACTCCTGCTGCGGTGCGCACTCCCAGAGGAAGTCGAGATCGATGTCCTCGGCGAGCCGGCGCGCGGCAGGTAGCAGCGTGTCGGGTGCCGGCGCGTCGAAGCGCAACATGACCGACGCCGCCTTGATCTTCGTGCGCTTGCCGCTGGCCAGCTCGACCTGCAGGCTGGCGCCGGCCTCCGACATGACCGTGCCCGCCTTGAAGTCGCCGTTGTCGTCGAACAGGAGGTGCTTCATCGTGACGACCGATTATAGAGGGCCCCCACCCCGGAGCCAGGCACCGGCCGGCGGATGACCGCCGGCAGCCGTCCGCGCGGCACCGGTCCGCGAATCGGCGCCCCGCACGCCGCGCGACGGGCCCGCCTCAGAGCGCGATGCCGCCCGAGACCTCGATCACCGCGCCGTTGATGTACGAGGCCTCGTCCGACGCGAGGAACGCGTACACGTTGGCGATCTCCTCGGGCTTGCCGAGCCGGCCCAGCGGCACCTTCTCGACCATCTTCTCCATCACCGCGGGCGGGATCGTGTCGAGGATCGGCGTGGCCACGAAGCCCGGGCACACCACCGCCACCCGCACGCCCTTCGGCCCCAGCTCGCGCGCCCACGTCTTGGTGATGCCGATCAGCCCCGCCTTGGTCGCTGCGTAGTTGGTCTGGCCGAAGTTGCCGTACAGGCCGACCACCGACGAAGCATTCAGGATGACGCCCGAGCCCTGCTCGATCATCGGTCCCGCGACCGCCTGTGTGCACAGGAACACGCCCTTGAGGTTGACGTTCACGACGCGATCGAACTGCTCGGCCGTCATCTTCACCAGGCGCGCGTCCTGCGTGATGCCGGCGTTGTTCACCAGGCAGTCGATGCGCCCCCACTGCGACCTGACCGCGGCCACCATCGCCGCGATGCTGTCGGCGTCGGTGACGTCGAGGCGCACGCCGATCGCCTGCGCGCCGGTGCCGGCGAGCTCGGCGCGCGCCGCTTCCACCCGTCCGGCGTCCAGATCGCCGATCACCACGCGTGCGCCTTCGCGCGCGAACTTGTGGGCAGTCGCCATGCCGATGCCGCCGGTTGCGCCGGTGATGATCGCTACCTTGTCCTTCAGTCTCATTCCTGCCCTCCGGGAGATGACGAATCGGACGACCGGTCCAGCCGCGCGAATGCGAGGACCCGGTCGATGAGTTCGGCGAAGTCCGACAGGCCATGATCGCTGCCTTCGAGCAGGATCGTCGCCACGCCCTGATACTTCGCCACCATGTCGCGCCAGTCGAGCAACTCGTCGCCCTTCGCGGCGACCAGCAGGTAGCGCTGCGGCAGCGTCAGCGCCGGCACCTCGAGCGCGGCCAGCTCATCGAGGTAGTCGCGCTCGAAGACGAACGGCTCGTCGCTGTGGTACATGCGCTGCTCGCCGACCCAGGGCGCAAGGTCGCGCGCCGGCGACACCGCCGGGTTGAGCAGCACCGCGCGGCAACCGCATCGCTCTGCGAGCCACGTCGCGTAGTAGCCCCCCAGCGAACTCCCGACCAGCGTGTCCTCGGGCCGTGGATCGATGCGCGCGAGCACCAGCTCGACCGCCGCCGCCGGCGACGCCGGCAGCTGGGGGCACACGAATCGCGACGCCAGGCCGAGCGCGGACAGGCGTTCGGCCAGCAGGCTCGCCTTGAACGACTGCGGCGACGAGCGAAACCCGTGCAGGTAGATCAGGCGCGGCATGAGACAGCGACGGCGTACTTCGGTCTGCGCGTGCAAAGGCGCGAGCCGCCCGCCGGGGGCGCTTCAGTGCTTGCTCCCGCTTCGCGGGAGTGCCCTGTGATGCTCGCCGCACCGGCTGGCGCGGCGAAACTCGCTGCGCTCGCT
>CAZBTE010000219.1:0-4482 GCA_964494665.1 uncultured Limnobacter sp. | reverse complement strand
TCGACGCCGATCTTGGCCTTCAGCGTGCCCTGCACGTCGATGTCAGAAAGCACGCCGAAGCCTTCCTGCTTCAGCGCCTCGGTCACCTTGTCGACCGCCGTGGCGAACGGCACGGCGAGCGTGACATTGAATCCGTACATCCGGCAACTCCCGTTCAGTGGTCGGCGCGATGACGCCGAATTCCAAGCGTACCAGCGTTTCCCATTAGAATCCGGCTCCCCCCGCGCAGTCCCAGATGTCCGCCAAGCTCAATCCCGCACAGCGCGAAGCGATCCGCCACCTCGACGGCCCGTGCCTGGTCATCGCCGGCGCCGGCAGCGGCAAGACGCGCGTCATCACGCACAAGATCGTCCACCTGATCGACGCGGGCATGCGCCCGCAGGCGATCGGCGCGATCACCTTCACCAACAAGGCGGCGCAGGAGATGGCCGACCGGCTCGGCGCGATGGTGAAGCTGCCCGAAGCCGAGCGGCCGCTGGTGAGCACCTTTCACTCGCTGGGGGTGCAGATGCTGCGGCGTGACGGCACCCTGCTGGGCCTGAAGCGCAATTTCTCGATTCTCGACGGCGACGACACCACCGGCATCCTGCAGCAGGCGCTCGGGACCACGGATCGCAAGGTGGCGCGCGCCGCGCAGCACCGCATCTCGCTGTGGAAGAACGCGCTGGTCGATCCCGAGCGCGCCGCAGCCGACGCCATCGACAGCCTCGAGCACGGCGTGGCGCGCGCGTACCGCGACTACGCGGCCACGCTCGCCGCATACCAGGCGGTCGACTTCGACGACCTGATCCGGTTGCCGGTGCAACTGCTGCGCGAGCACGCCGACGTGGCGCAGGCCTGGCGCGAGCGGTTGCGCTACCTGCTCGTCGACGAGTACCAGGACACCAACGCCTGCCAGTACGAGTTGCTCAAGCTGCTGGTCGGTCCGCGCGCCGCGTTTACCGCGGTGGGCGACGACGACCAGTCGATCTACGGCTGGCGCGGCGCGACGCTGGAGAACCTGAGCCGGCTCTCCACCGACTATCCGGCGCTGAAGGTGATCAAGCTCGAGCAGAACTACCGTTCGAGCGTCAGCATCCTCACCGCGGCCAACCGGCTGATCGCGCACAACCCGAAGCTGCACGAAAAGAAGCTGTGGTCCGAGCACGGCATCGGCGACCCGGTGCAGGTGGTGCCGTGCGAGAACGACGAGGCCGAGGCGGAGTCGCTGGCGATGCGCCTGCAGGCGCATCGCTTCGAGCGGCGCGCCAGGTTCTCCGACTACGCGATCCTCTATCGCGGCAACCACCAGGCGCGCGTGTTCGAGCAGGTATTGCGCAAGGAGAAGATCCCCTACGTGCTCTCGGGCGGCCAGTCGTTCTTCGAGCGCACCGAGATCCGCGACCTGATGGCCTGGCTGCGCCTGCTCGCCAACGACGACGACGATCCGGCATTCATCCGTGCTGTCACCACGCCGAAGCGCGGCGTCGGCACGACCACGCTGCAGGCGCTGGGCAGCTACGCGGGCGAGCGCCACGTGTCGATGTTCTGCGCACTGTTCGAATCGGGCGCCGAACAGCGCATCGCGCCGCGCCAGCTCGCGCCGCTGCGCGAGTTCGGCGAGTTCATCAACCGCATCGGCTGGCGCGCGGCCAGGGAGCCGGCCGCGCAGGTGCTCGACGACCTGCTGAAGGCGATCGACTACCGTTCGCACCTGTTCGCCAGCGCCGACGACAAGGTCGCAGCGGCGCGCTGGCAGAACGTGTCGGACTTCGTCGAGTGGCTGAAGAAGCGCGCCGAAGACGACGGCTCGACACTGCTGCAGCTCGCGCAGGCGGTGTCGCTGTTGTCGCAGCTCGATCGCAAGGACGGCGACGTGGACGCAGTGCGGCTGACGACGATCCACGCCTCGAAGGGGCTGGAGTTCGCGCACGTGTTCGTGGTCGGCTGCGAGGAGGGGTTGCTGCCGCACCACGGTGCGCGCGACCCGGCGGTCGAGAATGCCGACGACACGGCGCAGCCGGAGCCGTCACCGGGTGCCGCGCGCATCGAGGAAGAGCGCCGCCTGATGTACGTCGCGGTCACGCGCGCACAGCGCAGCCTCACGCTGACGTGGTGCCGCGAGCGCAAGCGCGGGCGCGAGAAGTACCCGCAGGTGCCGTCGCGTTTTCTCTCGGAGATGCAGCTCGATGCGCGGCCGCGCGCGCAGGCCACCGTGAGCGCCGACGCGGCGAAGGCGAAGCTGGCCGGATTGCGCGAGCTGCTCGGCCAGCGGCGCGGCGATGATCGCGGTGTGAACAGGCACTGATCGTCGGTCCGCGGGCGCCAGCGATCGTCCCGCGCGCAGCCGCGCGGTGTTCCGGCCGCCGCGGCAGGTCTATGCTTCGGCTGTAGGGGCTATTCTTCGGGCTTCAGAGGAATCGATTCGCGATGGGACTGTTTCGACGCGACCGACCGGTTGTCTTCGAGCGCTACGCATACGGCAGGCGCCGGTCGTGGCGCGTGCCGCCCTGGCTGCTGTGGCTGGCGCTGGGCATCGCCATCGGCGCGGGCGGGCTGTACCACGTGCAGCAGGAGTACCTTCCGCCCCGACTGAGTGCCGCCGAGTCGCGCGATCTGCAGGCGCGCGTAGGCCAACTCGACGGACAGCGCGCGCAGTTGCAGGCCGCGCTCGACAAGGCGAGCGCCGAGGCGAAGTCGGCACGCGCCGACAGCGAGCGGCTCACGGGCGAGCTGGCTGCCGCGCGCGAGTCGGTCGAGCGGCTGCAGAAGGACCTCGCGCTGTTCGACGACGTCATTCCGACCGATCCGCGTGGCGGCGCGGTCGGCGTGCGCGGCGCCCGCTTCGCCAACGAGCGTGGCGAACTGGCCTACCACGTGCTCGTGACGCGCGAAGGCAAACGGGTGTTCAAGGGCGTGATGGAGCTCGTGGTCGCGGGCGAACGTGCCAGCGGCCGCAGCGAAACGATCACGCTCGATCCGGTCGACGCGTCGTTCACGAACTACCAGCATCTCAAGGGCACGCTGCGCCTGCCCGAGGGCTTTGCCGCGCGCCAGGTCACGATCCGCGTGCTCGACGCCGCCGGCGGCACGCTCCAGGGCATGCGCGTCTACAACGTGCGCTGACTGACCGGCCGATGGCCCGGGCCACGCTGTGCCAGAAGCTGGCCGGGATTCCCGGGCTGGCGGGGCCGGGGCCGGGCAGGACGGGCTGACCGGGTATACCACAGCGGCGGCGCCGCGCATCCCCGGGTGCCGCCCGGTCGTCTGCCTGCGCGCGCACGCCGAGGTCCGCGTCGGCCATCCTCGTCCTGAAACCAACAATCCGGCCGGCGTGCACTCGCGCGCCGCGGCACGTCGATCGGAGACCGTGTACATCCCTGCTCATTGGGCCAGGCCTGCGTCGCGACTGAAGTCGCGCGTGGTCGCCATGCTGACCGGCACCGACGCGTCGTACCCCGGTTCGCGCGATCGGCTGCTCGCGTGGCTGCTCGTTTGGTTCGTCTCCGTTGCCGTGTCGCAGGCGTTTCCCGGCCATGTCGCCTGGGTGGCCTTGTCGTACACGACGTGCGAACTGCTGCTGTCGCTGTTCGACGAGGAAACCAGCGGGGCGCGCCTGCGGCGTGCGATCCGGCTCGCCCCGTGGCTCGCGGCTGCGTGCTCGGCACTCGTGTTCTTCGCGACGGAAGCCCGCTTCGCGCCGATGCCGTACGTGATCGCGCTGCTGTGCGTGGCCGCATCGATCGTCGTGCTGCCGGCGCGCGCGTCGCAGCGCACGGCCCGGTTGCCGGTCTTCCTCGGTGCCTGGGCGGTGCATGCGATCGGCATCGCCCGCGACATGCCGGTGCTGGCCGCGGGAAGCGGGGCCGTCGAATGGCTGTCCGGCAACTCGGGCGCGATCCTGCTCGTAGCGTGCACGTCGGTGATTGCGGGCAGGGCGCTGCGCGAGGACGCGCGGCATCGCGAGCGTGCGCAGCGCAACCTGCTCGAAACCGCCCGCCAGTACCGGCACGTCTACTACTCCGCGCCGGTTGCGCTCGTCTCGATCGATTCCACCGGCCAGGTCCTGCGCTGGAACGAACAGGCTGCGCGGAACTTCCCTGCCGAGCTGCGACAGGGTCGGGTCAACACCATCGCCGCGCTGTTCGGAGATGCAGGCGCGGCCGACCTCTTGCGCGACGTCGTCGCGAAGGGCAGCCACCGATGCGAAGTGCAGCAGCCCGCGCGCGAGGACGCCGCGGCTGGCGCGCGTACCTTCGCGGTCGACGCGCTGCTCGCCGGCAATGCCGTCGAGGTCAGTCTCGTCGACATCACCGAACGAACGGTGCTCGCGAGCGCGCTCGAACAGATGGCGTACCACGACGCATTGACCGGCCGGCTCAACCTGAATGGCCTGGAGCGGGAGATCGCACGGGTGTCCGGCCTCGTCGCGGGCGGTGCAAGCGCATCGATGCTGTACATCGACCTGCACCGGTTCAAGGCGATCAACGACGTCTTCGGGCA
>CAZBTE010000218.1:0-4493 GCA_964494665.1 uncultured Limnobacter sp. | reverse complement strand
CGACAGGTAGCCGCGGTCGAACTGCATGCCCTCGACGATGTCGAGTTCGTTCTCCAGCGACTTGCCGTCCTCGACGGTGATCACGCCTTCCTTGCCGACCTTCTCCATGGCCTCGGAGATGATGCGGCCGATTTCCTCGTCGGCGTTGGCCGAGATCGAGCCGACCTGCGCGATCTCCTTGCTGGTCGTGCACGGCTTGGTGATCTTCTTCAGTTCCTCGGTCAGCGCGTGAACGGCCTTGTCGATGCCGCGCTTGAGGTCCATCGGGTTCATGCCCGCGGCCACGTACTTCATCCCCTCGCGCACGATCGCCTGCGCGAGCACGGTGGCGGTGGTGGTGCCGTCACCGGCGGCGTCCGAGGTCTTGGAAGCGACTTCCTTGACCATCTGCGCGCCCATGTTCTCGAACTTGTCCTTCAGTTCGACTTCCTTGGCCACCGACACACCGTCCTTGGTGACCGTCGGGGCGCCGAACGAGCGCTCCAGCACCACGTTGCGACCCTTCGGGCCCAGCGTGACGCGCACCGCGTTCGCGAGCAGGTTGACCCCGTTCACGATGCGCTGACGGGCTTCGTCGGCAAAGAAAACCTGTTTGGCTGCCATCTGCTTGTTCTCCTGGAATCCTGTTGGTTCGTGTGGCTTACTCGACCACGGCCATGATGTCTTCTTCGCGCATCACCAGCAGCTCCTCGCCGTCGACCTTGACGGTCTGGCCGCTGTACTTGCCGAAGAGCACCTTGTCGCCGACTTTCACGGCCAGCGGACGGACCTTGCCGTCGTCGCCCACCTTGCCGTTGCCCACGGCAAGGATCTCGCCCTGGTCGGGTTTCTCGGCAGCGGCATCGGGAATCACGATGCCCGACGCGGTCTTGCGCTCGTTGTCCAGGCGTTTCACGATCACGCGATCATGCAGCGGACGGAGTTTCATGCGGAGTAGCTCCAGGTTATTGGACGATGGAAATAATCTGACCGGCATGTCAGCCGGTCGGGGTGTCCCCGCAGTCGGTGCCGATACGTTCGGCGCGCTACCGTGGCGCGACTGTTAGCACTCATCGCGGGCGAGTGCTGATTGTAGGAAGTCAGGGCCGGAATTTCAAGTCCGGAGGGCGCAGTGCCGACGGACGGCCTCTGTCTGACGCAGCGGCGCCAGAAAAACAAAAACGGCCGCCTCGTGGGCGGCCGTTTCTGGCGCGACCGGCAGGAGGCCTTGCGGCGCCCTGCCGAGTCGTGTGCCTTACAGCGGGCGAATCGCCGACGCCTGCAGGCCTTTCGGGCCCTGCTTGACGGCGAACTCGACGCGCTGGGCTTCCTGCAACGTCTTGAAGCCGTTGCCCTGGATCTCCGAGAAGTGCGCGAAGAGATCCGCGCTGCCGTCGTCGGGGGCGATGAAGCCGAAGCCCTTGGACTCGTTGAACCACTTGACCACGCCGGTCACTCTATTGCTCATGTTGCGCTCCATTCGATACGCGTTGGGAAATACACCGCTGACGAACTCGTCGCGGCGGCAAACGAATCAAGAAGCACAACCAGGTATTCGAGACGCGCTGCCCGAGGGCAGGCCGGCTTGACACGCAAGGATTAAACTCAACTTGAACGAAATGCCCGCGCACATTAACCGATCCTGACTTGCTTGTCGAGCTGCGGATTCTTCGCCGGCCTGCGCGGCGTGGTTGTTTCCCGACAGCCGGGGGCTGCGCCGGCGGGCTATTCGGGCTCCACGCCGAGCGCCACCAGGAAGCGAGACACCATGTTGTAGGTGGCCACGGTCCCCACGAACTCGACCATCTGCCGGGTGCCGAGCGATCGGGCCAGCGCCTCGAAGTTCGCGTCGGAGACCCGCACCGAGCGGGTCATCTCCACGGTCACTGCCAGCGCGGCGCGTTCGGTGGGGTCGAACAGCGTTTCGTCGGCGCTCGCGCGCTGCGGATCGCGCAGCGCCTGCAACTGCGCCTGCGTGCCGCCGGCCTTCAGGTATTCGGGTGCGTGCTGGTGGAACTCGTACTCCGCGTCGTTCAGCACCGCCACCGCGCAGATCGCCAGTTCGCGCAGCCTGGCCGGCAGGTGCAGGCGCGTGCGTACTGCGCCAAGGTGGGCGTTCCAGCCCGCTGCCAGTTCGGGGCTGTGCAGCAGCATGCGGTCGAGTTCGAGCAGCGTGCCGCCGCGACGCGCGCGGATCGCTTGCACCAGCTCGGCCGGCTCGGCCAGCTCCGCAGCAACGTAGGGAAGGCGGGGCATCGGAACCTCCATGGGGATCGGGCAGAGGGGCGCGCCCGGCGCGCCGGAGAACCGACGCGCCAGGCCTGTCAGGCGATGCGCGAGTACGACGCTCCGCTGGAGGACTGCGCGAGATGGCGGTCGAATGCCATCGCCACCGCGCGCACCAGCAGCCGGCCGCGCGGGAGCACCTCGATGCCGCGCTCGTCCATGCGCACGACCCCGGCGTCGATCAGCGGCGCCAGTGCCTCGATCGAGCCGGCCAGCCAGCGCCGACTGTCGATTCCGCGGCGCGCATCGAGCGAGGCCCAGTCGAGGCGGAAATCGCTCATCAGCGCGTTGATCGCGTCGCGCCGCACGAAGTCGTCGGCGTCCAGCGCGATGCCGCGCACCGCGGGCAGTTCGCCGCGCTCGATGCGCTTGTAGTACCCGTCGAGCAGCTTGTCGTTCTGGGCGTAGACGTCGCCCACCGAGGAGATCGACGAGACGCCCAGCGCGATCAGGTCGCCGGCGTCGTGCGAGCAGTAGCCCTGGAAGTTGCGGTGCAGGCGGCCTTCGCGCTGCGCCACCGACAGCTCGTCGTCCTCCAGCGCGAAGTGATCCAGCCCCAGGTGCCGGTAGCCGGCGCGCGCGAACATCGCCACCGCCGTCTCGAACATGCGCGCCTTCTCCTCCGAGGAGGGCAGGTCGGCCTCGGCGATGCGGCGCTGTGGCTTGAACAGCGCCGGCAGGTGCGCGTAGTGGTACAGCGCGATGCGCCCCGGCGCGGCGGCAATGGTCTTGCGCAGCGTTTCCCGGAAGCCGGCGTGGTGCTGCTTGGGCAGTCCGTAGATCAGGTCGACGTTGATCGACTGGAAGCCGGCGTCGCGCGCCGCCTCGATCAGCTCGAGCGTCTGCTCGTACGGCTGGATGCGGTTGACGGCGGCCTGGACCACCGGGTCGAAATCCTGCACGCCGAGGCTCACGCGGTTCAGACCCATCGCGCGCAGCGTGCGCACGCGCTGCGGGCTGACGGTGCGCGGGTCGATCTCGATCGAGTATTCGCCGTCGTCGCGAAACGCGAACGCGCGTCGCAGCATCTCGATCAGCGCGCCCAGTTCGGCATCGGGCATGAAGGTGGGCGTGCCGCCGCCGAAATGCATATGGCTGATCGGCTGGCCGCGGCCCGTGAGCGCGGTGACCAGTTCCGTCTCGCGCCCGAGTGCGGCGAGATACGGCGTGGACTGCTCGACGTGGCGGGTGCCGATCTTGTTGCAGCCGCAGTAGTAGCAGATCGAGCGGCAGAACGGGATGTGCACGTACAGGCCGAGCGGCTCACCGGCACGTGCCGCACGCGCCGCGAGCGCCTGTGCGTAGCGTTCGGCGCCTACCTTGTCGTCGAAGCGGTCGGCGGTGGGATACGAGGTATAGCGCGGGCCGCGCCCGCCGAAGCGGCGCAGCAGGTCCTCGTCGATGATCAGCGGTTCGCTGCCTGGGGCATCCATCGTCGGTGCAGGGCGTAACGGCGCGCAATGGTGCAAAGCTGCATTGTCGCATTCGCCGGGCTGCGCGGTCTCCTATTTCCCCCGGGGCGCCGATCGCGGCCGCTCACAGCCCGAGATCGGCCCAGATTGCGTCGACGCGTTTCCTGACGGCGGCGTCCATCGCGATCGCGCGTCCCCACTCGCGGGCCGTCTCGCCGGGCCACTTGTTGGTGGCGTCGATGCCGAGCTTCGAGCCCAGGCCCGAAACCGGCGAGGCGAAGTCGAGATAGTCGATCGGCGTGCTCTCCACCATCGTCGCGTCGCGGGCCGGGTCGACGCGCGTGGTGATCGCCCAGATCACTTCCTTCCAGTCGCGCACGTTGATGTCGTCGTCGGTCACGACGATGAACTTCGTGTACATGAACTGGCGCAGGAAGCTCCAGATGCCGAACATCACGCGCTTGGCGTGCCCCGGGTACTGCTTGCGCATCGACACCACCGCCATCCGGTACGAGCAGCCCTCGGGCGGCAGGTAGAAGTCGACGATCTCGGGGAACTGCTTCTTCAGGATCGGCACGAACAGCTCGTTCAGCGCGACGCCCAGCACCGCCGGCTCGTCGGGCGGTTTGCCGGTGTAGGTGGAGTGGTAGATCGCGTCGCGGCGCATCGTGATGCGCTCGATCGTGAGCACCGGAAACCAGTCCTGTTCGTTGTAGTAACCGGTGTGGTCGCCGAACGGACCTTCGAGTGCCATCTCCCAGCCGTTCAGCGCGCGCGCCGGCAGCTCGTCCTGCCAGCCGAGGGCGCACGCGTTAA